>JAAZVM010000017.1 GCA_018623505.1 Patescibacteria group bacterium
AAATAATAATTCTGATCAAAAATATTCATTTTCTTCATCTACTATTATATCAAACTTTAATTCCTGTCAGCTAGAAGGAAATCATTCTAAAACATGAGTAATAACGAAACTCAAAGTTTCACCATCAAATTCTTTAGAATCTAATCAAATATCTTCTAGAGATAATTCATATTTATATAATAAATCTTCTATTAAAACATCACTTTCTACCCTTAAAGAATCTTCTCAAATTTCAACAAACTCATCAGTTTCTTTATCAGATTCATCTCTTATTTCTCAAAAAACTTGTTCAATAACATCTTCTAATGTTACAAGTCATGAAACTCAACCATATTCATCCATTATTATTGCCATTATTTTATTGCTTGATTGAAAAGTTTCAAATAATTTACTTATAGATTGATTTATAGGAACTTTTAAAACTTTTTTTAATTTAATATCAGATATTTTTGAATCTAAATTTCAAGATGCATACTCTCTTATTAAATCTCTAGCTGTTAAAAAATGATCTATTCTATCAATTGTTTCTGTATAAACAGGAAGCCTTGTATGAGTATGACTAAGATAAAACTCCATTGCTTCTTTTACTGAAAGATCAGAGCTTACAGCATCAATTTTTACTCTTGGAGTCATTACTTCTTCTACAGATATTTCATCAAATTCAAGAATTGACTTTATTTTTTCATGTTCATGATGTTCGATTCATCAAGACTGTTTTCACATATCTATAAAACTCTCTATTTCTTCATCTGTAATTATATTATCTTTTTTACTTCAAGAAAAAAGCTTTATAAGTAACTCCATAAAAGAAATCACAGGATATAGTCATATCATCATAAATTTATAAATAGGTGCAACTATAAGAGATATAGATGCTGCATTTTTTGTAGCAATACTTTTAGGAATTATTTCTCAAAAAAGTAAAAGTAAAAATGTAACAACTCAAGTTGCTATACCTATAGCTGTTGCCTCATTTAAAGAGGCTCAAGAGTTTTTAGCTATACTAATAGCTATTGAAGTAGCAAAAGAAGCTGTAAATGTATTTACTAAATTATTACCAATAAGTATAGTAATAAGCAATCTATCATTATTTTCTTTGATTTTTTTTAATGATTTTGATCAAAATTTCCTACTTTTATATAAACTATCTATTTTATGTTCTGCTAAACTCATAAGAGCTAGTTCAGTACCAGAAAAAAAAGCCGACAACATAAACAAAATTATAAATAAAAGTATGAGTAGTGGATCCATTTTATAATGTAAAAAATTAAACACTCAGATTTTATATATTTTTATTTTTTTGTAAAGCAAAATAAAAAGAATGAAAATCATTCTTTTTATTTATCAGATACTACTATAAAGTTATCTCATATGAAGTTTTTCTCCCATCATCAAATAAGTATATGATTAGCCATAGCTTTTATTTGGTTTCAATCTGATTCATCTATAGGATTTATATATATAAGCCTTCATAACTGATCTAAATCTCAATCTAATCTTTTTTCTTCTCAAGACAATTTATAAGCTAATATAGAATCTTTATTATTTTTTAAAAATACTGCATAATCTTTATTTTTAAAATCAAATATAAATTCATTACCAGTTTTAAAACTAGATAAACTAAGTGTTCAACTTCAGCTATCAAATTGTAAATATCAAAAATTATCAGTTATTCAATATGTTTCATAAGAAGTTTTAGCTTCTAGAGTGTATTCATCTTTATATTTATTTCTATCATATTCTATAATCTTTATATCATAATTTAAGTTATCATCTGTCTTAGAGAAAAGATCAAAAAACATATATCACTCTTCAACTTCTGAAGCTTTTACTAGATATAAATTTGTATCACTATTATATAAATTATTATCTATAAAATCATTTGTTTTATAATTATTCCAAAAAACATTATAAAAATAATCTGTATCTGGCTCTACACTACCATATATGTTTAATCTAGGAACAATATCATCATCATAATAATCAGAGGGGTATCAAATACTTCATGAAGATGTTGATCTATAGTTATCACTATTCATATCATCATCAAAGTTATCATCTCATCAAACCCCTTCATTATTAAAAAAGAATTCTGTAGATCAATCATAATTAAAAGGGTTTTCTGATCTCCATATAGGATTACTTACATCAGTATATTCATAAAGATAAAGTTCAGATATATTAAAACGTTTATATAAATCACTTGAATAAATATGGATTTTATCAACCATTCTAGAATTATCAATGAATGAAAATGATAAAGGTATATCAACAGAATTTGTGTTTCTAACTCATGATATAGTTGTAGATTCTAAAAAATCATATGATTGATTATAAAAGTCCAAAATTCAATTATTCCGATATGAATTTCAAAATCAACTTGGTTTATCTATGAAAACCCTAGAAAGATATACTGGACTATTTAAATCAATCATTATTCAAGTATAGTCATCTCTATCTGATACATAATGAGTAGATTCGTTATCGTCATTTACATTACCTTCATCATATCAGAAATAAACTCAAGACCAAGAAGTAACATCAAAATCAGTTTGATTAATAAGTGACTCTCAAGAAAAGCTTTGAACTATATCTAAATTTTCTCATCAAAAAAATACTTTTGTGAAGTATCTCATTGTACTATCAAAAAAAATCTTTCAAGTATCTCAGTTAAAAGAAAACTCACAGTAAACAGTACCATAATCATACCTTACTTCTGAAGGAATATTTGATCAAGAATAAGTAGCACCACTCATTGTTATATTAGTTGGACACGAAACCAAGTCTTGAAATCAGTTTCAATTTGAATTAAACTCTTTTACAGATTGTATACTTATATTTCATTTATTAAAAATTTGAGCATATACCTCTTCAGAGTTTCTTCATATATCTATATTATTATTTAAGATATGAGTATTATTTAAAACCACATATCACAAAATAAGTGCAATATTTATAAGCAAAAGTACATAAACAAAAACACTAGCTTTTTTATTAAATAACATTTATTTATTTAATTAATTAATAAACCAAATTATATTCATCTATAAATAATTTATCTATGAAAAAATCCTCGAAATCCTTATCAAAATGAGAAACATCAAATAAATTTATTACATTAAAATACATTTCAATTAAATCTCCCCCATTATAAATATCTGCTTTAAAATCTCTGATTCTTATATTTTTATATATATGATCATCGAAAAATTCTTTATCATAGATAGCTCAAGAATTACTATCTATCTCTGTCATTTCTGTTGGAGTCAAATACCTATATCATAAAAAATTGTCTCCATAAACATAGTTTCTCTGTAATTTTCTACTATTTAAATTTACAACTCAAACCAAAAGTCATTCAGACAGATTAACTTTTTTTAGATATAGTACGTTGTTTTGATTATCTTGTGTAGTTCAAGTATAAGAAGGATCTGTTATACCTGTAAAAACTATAGCATTAGAATATCATCATCTAACAAACTTCCCCATTTCTTCTTTGAAATCAAAAGCTTCATCAATAGATCAGATTTTAACATTATTATCTGTTAACTCTTCAACAGAGTCAGTGACAAATATGAAAATAATCAAAAAAAGAACACTTGAAATAGCTAAAGAAGTGATAAGTTCTATCAAAGTTAGAGCTGAAAATTTATTTTTAAAAAATTTCACAATTATTAAAAATTAGATATATTATATATAGTACATAATATTTATATATAAAGTTTTGTAAATGAAAAAAAATAAAAAAGCAGATACTATTGCAGGTATAATAATTGCTGTTTTTATACTATGAATTGCTTTAGTTTGAATACTAAATATTTTAAATGTAAATACAGATGTAACGTACAATTATGAAAAAGAAATAGACTGATATATACTAAAATCAAATTCAGACAATATATTAAAAAAAGTAGATACTAGCAAAATAGAACAAGGAGAAACTTTTTATATACATAAAGATACTGAAAATAAACAATATACAGCTTTAACATGAGCAACAAACGAAACTTATAAATATGTAGACAAAGACTGAAATCACGTACTTCCAGAAGAAAACACTTGAAAAACTTTTATAAGAGAATATGTAAAAAATATAGATATACTAAGATATGATATAAAACCACCTGAAATAGAAAACCTAGTTTTTCACTTTGATGCTACAAATATAGACTGAAGCTATAACTCAACACTATCAGATAACCAAAGAATATCAATATGGGAAAACCTAGCATGAAATTGAGCACCTAATGCAGTAGATAGAGATGAAGTTAGCACTTGACTCTCATTAACATGAACCCCAGACTTACCTATTTTTAAATTAAGTAGTCTAAATTGACTAGATTCAGTTTTATTTGACTGAAATGAAATGTTTGCAATGGAAAGACACCCTGAAATAAATAACGATGAAGATAATTATGCTCAATTATACTATGATGAAAAATCAATTGCTGTAGTTTTTAGAACATCAGATGACGTAAATTCTAGACAAATAATATACGAACAATGATGATCTGCAACAGGTTATAATTTTATGATAAAAGATGGTGATATATGGGCATCTGTACATAACTATGCTGTATGATGATGAACTTATTCTAATACAGAATTTTCTTCAACAGACAATACTTTTTATTTTCCATGGGATAATGGTCATGAATCTAAGTCAGTTAATTTATGAGAGGCATTACCAAATACTGTATATTTTATAACTATTGTTCAAGATAGTACTCATATGTATAGAAATAATTCTGAAAAAATAGATGATATAAAAGAGGATTTAAGTTCAGAAGACAGATATATAGATGATGAAAATAAACTAAAAATATACTTAAATTGATATTTAGTAGATGAATCTTCTCATGTTGATGTAATGCCAGAGCATTCTTACTGATGAATTGGTAATGTATTTGTTTGAAATGTTGATACAAGCTGAGGAACTAAAGATGAAATAAATGATTACAACTGATGAAGAGATACTGCATATTTCAGATGAGAAATATGAGAATTAATATCCCGGAATCATGCATTAAGTGATAATGAAATAAGATGAGTTCAAAATTACTTTACTCAAAAATGGCTAGGTTGAAAAAAAACAATTAGACATGATATAATTGACACAAATTTAAAAGAATTAAAAGAATATTAAAATATAAAAAATAAAAAATGAATATAAACAAAAAGGGGTTTTCATTTGTAGAACTTATAGTTTCAGTAACTATACTTGCTATAATAAGTACTATATGATTTATATCATATAGTTCGTATCTTTGAGACTCAAGAGACTCTCAAAGAAAGTCAGACATGCAACAAATTTCTTCAGCTTTAAAAGTATACAAACAAAAAAAGTGATACTACCCTCACCCTTGAGAATTTTTTGAATTAACTCTTAGTTGAGAAATTATAGCTTACCAATGAAGATTTGATGATAATGTAAGACTTAATACAATTGATAGGTTACCTTTAGATCCAAAAATAAAAATACCTTATTTTTATAGTGTAACTAAAACAAAACAAGAGTTTGAATTGGCTTGAACTCTAGAAAATGAAGATAATTCAATGGCTCTTGTAAATGGTACTTATAAATCAGTCTCTGTTAACATACTACCTTCTATCTTATTAGCAGTTGAAAAAGACTGAACTACAAATCAACAAGAACCAATAGACTATTGAGATACACAGGGAGATGAAAATAGAACAAAATTTATATTTGATAGTCAAGATGATAATCTTCCATATGATTTTATAGAACCATACAATCCTCAAACAAAATGAAAAAGTCTATGAGCAACAATGAATGAAATAATAGCAAATAGAACATACTGGCAAAATGCAGATTATAGAAATTGTACTGAAATTAAAGAAGCTTGAAAAGCCCTTATTAGTGATTGAAGTACTTTAGAATATCAAATTATTTCTAATACTTGAGCTCTCACAAACACTTGATGTACATTTCCATAATAAAAAAATACTTTCTAAAGAAAGTATTTTTTTATTATTTTATATATGTTTCTGTAAACTTATATCAAGAAGCATATTCTGCATAGTTTCCTATTAAATTTCATCATACATTTAGTCAAACATCTGGGTACCGATTTCTGAAATACCATCAATTATTATCTCTTTCTCTTTCAAAAGTAGAAACACTCCAAGAAATAACATTACATCAATTTGAATTTCATCATAAAAAATTATATACTGTATTAGTAGGATTACTATTTCATAATGTAATTTGTCATAAATCATTAAATCAAATAAGTCCTGTATCTCTAAATTCATCTAGTAAACATGGATCTGAACTTATTCATATAGAAATATCATCATTATATTCTGGATATGAGCTTATACCTCCTCATGTTTTTCATAAATCATCATATAGTATTCATAATCAATCAGCTCTAAGTCAATTAAATCATTCATAAGTACCACAATTTCACCATGTTCATTTTGTAAGATGTGAAACCATAGAGTTGATAGAATTACTTTCATAACATAGTCAAGTACTATTATATTTTCTAAAATCTAATCTTTCTACTTCATATGCATAAGTTTCATCTAAATTTTCAAAATCATATTCACTACTTGTTCCATCTCAGTTATCAACCCTTATTTTACCGTATCTCTTATACTTAGCCATAACTTTTGATCAACTAAGGCCTTGTTTTTCAGTATAAGATAAAAGATAAGTATATGAGTTTGAATCATGCTCCCATCTAGATAACCTAGTCCGACCTCATCAATTTGTCTCCATATCACAATAAACATCGATTTTTGAAGATCAATCAGGACTAATAGTATAATCTCAACTAATAGCATTTGAATCCTTTATTTTTATAGCATTACAATCTTTAGGATATTCTAATATAAATTGCCCTCAAAGTTTATGATTTATATAATATGATCCATAATCATGTAATTCATTCGCATCACTTAAGTCTAACTCAATCAAATTTTTAAAATTTGGATTTGAATAAAACTCTGTTCATATGTAATTATTTTGCAAATTATCTATAAGTACTGCCAAGTTTTCTTGACTCCTAGGCAAAGTAGTTCAAGAATATACAAGCTGTGGAGTAAATGTTATAACTCATGGACTTATAACTTTATCTTTATATATATCCGCTATAACACTTTCTCAATTATATACAAATTTATCTCATATATTATTTATATCTGTTTCTGATAAATCTGATAAAACTATTGATGGTAATCAAAATACATAATTTATTCATCATGTATTTGTAAATCATAGTTGTCCATTATAGTTTCATTTAACTTTTCATATAAACTCCCTATATTCTAAATCATTTGCATTAGCCGATTTATATCTTAGATATGCAGTATCTAAAGGCTCTTCTCTTATATATGATATACTGTACTCTGTTCTTTTAAAACTTGTAGAGTAAGTATACTCTGTATCATATAATGGGTCCTTAGGTATCTTTGTTATTTGTCATCAAATTTCTCTTTGTACACTATCTCAAAATGTTCATTGTGAAAATACTACTCATCAGCTATATGTAATATCTACTGCATTTGATGGTTTTGGATATATTCATACTTTCGTTGCTCTTGCTGATAGTACTTTCTCTATGCTATTTACACTAGCTTCCCTTTTCCCATCCCTAGCTGTTGTTGTTATATTTCAAAATGACATATATGAAATTGTAGACAGTACTGCCAATATAGTTATTGTAACTATTAACTCCACCAATGTGAATCAACTGCTTTTTTTATACATTTATTCTCCTTATTAATAATTTATTAATTTATTTTAATGTATATTATTAAATTATCAATTTATTTAAAATAGAAAAGGTTAACAAATTAACCTTTTCTATTTTAAATAATTAATTAAATCAAGAATTGATAAATTAAATTGTTCTCCAGTTTCCAATTTTTTTAATAAAAATATATTATTTTTCATTTCTTCTTCTCATAAAATTATTACAAAT
>JAAZVM010000018.1 GCA_018623505.1 Patescibacteria group bacterium
AACTTAGAAATAAGCTAGTTCATGAACTAGATACTATAAGTGACAATAAAATTCACAAAGAAGCATTAGATTATGAAAAAGAGATATTTATTTTTTTAAAATAAATATCTCTTTTGTCAATTTAAAAATACTAAAAACTTAAATATTTTAATGAAAATTTAATATGCAATCATTATAGTGAAATTGCTTTGAGGATTTATGTGAAATAGGAGAGCTCATATTTTTGATTCAAAGCACCAAAGTTTATTGTCAAAAGTTTAATATTGTCACAATATCATAATTTTTTTTGTAAAAAACTCTAGTTCGTCTAGGGCTTTTTTTAGGTCTTTATTTTCTAGGTTTCATTCAAATTCAAGCCAAAAGTAATAACTAAAGCTTTTATTATAACTAGGCATACTTTCTATCTTTTTCAGGTTTATATTGTTTGTTGCAAAAGCTCAAAGGCATTTGTATAAGCTTGCAGGTATATCTTTTGCTTCGAAAATTATACTTGTTTTATTTGATTTTAAGTTGTAGTTTAGATTATTACTTTTATTTTTTACTATAATAAATCTTGTAGTGTTTCATTTTTGGTCGGCTATATTTTCCTCTAAAATATTTAAACCATAAAGTTTTGCTGCTTTAGTAGAACAGATTGCTCAAACTCATTTTAGGTTATTTTCTTTTATGTGTTTAGCTGATAGAGCTGTATCTCAGAAGGGAATTGGTTTTAAGTTTTTACTTTTTAGATATTTATGACATTGTTCTAATGCTGGCATTTGAGAATAGACTTCTTTTATATCTTTTATATTATCTTCTAAAGAACAAATGCAGTGATTAATTTCAAGATAGTATTCTCAAATAATTTCATAATCATATTTTATAAAACCATAAATATTTGGGTGTATACTTCACATATAAGAGTTTTCTATAGCTAAAACTCATATAGATTCATCAGATATATTTTCCCATACATCACTAAACTCTGGTACTCAAATAATATCTTTTTCTTCTATATCTAAGTTTTTTGCCACTTCTAATGAAGCTATATTCATATAACTTCAAGGATTTCATTGATAGTATATTTTCATATTAATTTATGTTCCAATTATTTATTTTATATGATTCACCATTTATAAAAAGAGTTTCATTTTCTACTTTTTCAAGTAATCATCTTACTTTTTCTCTTGTATATATGTTTTCTATTGAGACTATTTTTCAAGTTTTTTTATGGGCAAGTTCAGACTGTCTTCAAATCATATAAATGATTTTATCTGTGTATTCTTGTCATTCATTAGCATCATCTCAAAAGTAATTTTTAGTTTTTGTAGCTGTTTTTATAAACTTTTTTTCATTTTTATCTTTTACTATTTTGTTGAAATCATTTGTGGTTTTCATAAAAGTTTTATGTACCTTTAAGACTTCTTTGTTGTAAATCTGTATATCGCTATATAGTTTTGGATTTTGATTTAAGTATCTAGCTACTGATGATATCATTATCTTGTAAATAGGAGAAACAAAATCCATAGATTTTTTTAAATCAAGCTTTAGTCTTCTAATTGTTTCTCAAAAAACAAACATATCAAAGTGAGTTAATCATTGAACAACTGCCATCATTTTGTCATGATTTTTAGGTGTCTCTTCTATAACTTTTGCATCATTTTCTTCTAGGAAGTTTTTAAGGAAAATATATCTAGGGTCACTTTTATCTTTTTTTTCTGGACAAAGTACAAAAATCTGACCAGCAATAGTAGATATATATGGACCAAACATAGGGTGAGTTGGGAGTACTAAAACTCACTTTTTACAATATTTTCTAAGAGCTTTACTCGGACTATCTTTTATAGATGTTACATCTAAAGCCATAGCTCACTTTTTTATGTATGGTCAAACTTGTTTAATAGTTTCAACCATAAATCATATAGGTACTGCAAATATAACTACATCAGCTTCTGTAACTGATTTTATATTATCAGTTTCATAATTACAGCTTAACTCACTTGATAGTTTTTCTAGTTTTTCTATATCCCTTCAAGTGATAGTTAAGTTTATATTTTTTGTAAAAGATTTAGTTATAAAGCTAGCTAGCCACTTACCAAATCAATCACTTCATCATATGATAGTTATATTTTTTCTCATACTTTTGTTTTAATTTTTAATAACAAAATTTTATGTATTTTTTTTGTTATTCAAAATTATTGAGTTTCTAAAGTTGTTGAAACTTCAGATTTTTTTCCTTCTATTAAGTCATATATTTTTCTTACTAATATATTACTGTATCTTATTTTTTGATATAAAAGGTGATCCTTAGGTAATAAATCTCTTCAATTTCAATTATATACATATATTGAGAAATCATTACCATCCTCACTTATAATTATTTCTTCATTTATAATTCAGTCTTGTCAGTTAATATCTAAGCATATTGAAATATCTCAATTAGCCATATAATTATAATATTTTATATTTATAGATTTAATATCTATAGCTTTAAGATGTCATACTTCTCTTGGTATCCATCCTGTAGGGAAAAGTCAATTTCACATAATATAATTTTTAGTAAATAAAAAACTCTTTTGATTGTTCAAAAGAGTTTGTTTTTGTAATAGTTTTAAATTTATTTAAATACAGCAAAAAACATCTTTGAACAAAAGATTATTTCAAAGTAGAAAAAGAAAAATGTATTTTTTGCTAAATATTTCATTTTCTTGAAATTATTTAAAATAAATTTGTAATTTTATTATATAATGTTTTTTGGTTATATGTCAAAAAGAAAATCCTATTTTCTTTTTAAAATCATATAATTAAATATAAAAATTGCATTGAAAATCCTTTTTAATCTATTGATTTTTTGAGGTCAAGTTATGAGTCTATATAGCCATTCTATTCATAGGTTTCTCCATAACTTTGGTGCTCTTTTTTGAAATCAAATCATATAATCAAAACTAGATCATATTCATAGTCATATTTTTATGTTTTCACATTTTTCCATTACTTCTATTATTGATTTTTCTTGTTTTTTCATGCCGAGAGTAGAAAAAAGTATAGACGAATTTGAATTTTTAATAGAGTTTGTGATTTCTTCTTTTTTTTCAGTATTATATACATAAAAATCAAAATCTAGCTTAGGATACTTTTTAGAAAAGTTTTCTCTAAACTTTTTTTGTGATTGTACTTTTTTTATGTCGTTTGGATTGTACAGGTCTATTATGCTTATTTTTTTCTTGTTTTTTTCAGCCCAATTTACTAAGTCTTTTGTCATATCGCTTCAACATATCCTTTCTCAGTACTTTTTATAAAGCATTTTTCTCCTAAAAAATAAATTGAAAAAAAAGTAAGGGTATAGTAAGAAGTTTATTATTTTTCCATATTTATTATCAAGTACTTGATATGCTATATAAAGTCATATACCATCACTAGTTAGATAATTAGCTTTTTTTAAGTTTTCTTTAAAAGTTTTATCTTTTATGCTTTCTATTATGATTTCAGGATTTGGAGTAAAAACTATGTTTTGTTTATCTAGTTTAGTTATTTCTAAAAATAAAGATTTATAGTCTATGTTTTGTATTTCAAGTCAAGCTATTTGCATATTTTTTATATAGTGTTATTTATAGTATTTTATTTTTCTTAATTAATAATACAAATTAAATATTATATCTATAGTTTGACATTATTGTTATATGTATTATATTTAAAAATAATATAATTATATTATTTTAAATATATGTATGGAAAAAATTAAAAAGGGTGATATTCTGAATGCTGTAGAAGATTGAGTTTTAGAGTTATCAGAACTAGCATTATTTATGAAAAATAAAATAGATAATACTTTATTTAGTGAACTTAATATGCGTAATTTAAACTCTCTCCGTAAATTTAAAAGTTCAGCTTCTAAATATGAAAAAGAGAGATTTAATTATATAAATGAATTTTTAAAAAACCTATCACAATTTAGATGAGTAAAGTATCATAAGACATTACAGGAAATAAATTGAAAAACATATATAATTATTGATGAAAGTGAGAAATATGAAGTTATAGAAAAAATATGAAGTTTTTATATTGCATATGATCATATAAAAGGTACTACTGTTATTTATAGAGTTATGTGTTCAAAAAAAGAAATTATAGGAAACAGGAGTATTAGAAAATTATTTGATAATTGTCAGTGATTTTCTGATGATATAGATTTATGAGATAATACTGATAAATCTATAATTAGTATATGAAAATATAAAAAAGTTGAATGTTTAGGTAAATATTGAGATACTTTTTTATTTGTTTGAGAGTTATCTAATAGGACAAAAGAAATTATAGTGTTAAGATGAATAACTATTAAAAAAATACCTTTTTGAACTAGAAGTATTAAAAAAACTAGTTCTAACAGAACCTTGCTATTTATTTTTAATCATGGAATTTCTAGTTATAAAGTGTCTCTTTTTGACTTAGATAATATGAATTATATTTTTGAAAATGCAGATTATATAGATACGGAGACAATTAAATCAGAATCTGGAGATGAGGATTATGTTAAAAGTGTTTGTTGGCATCATAATAAAGATAGAACTTGAATGCTAAAAGGTTTATGAAAGAAAACTATAAGAGAAAAAAAAATTTTTTAATTTTTTAACTAGATAAAAAAATGTCTATACCTAAATTAAGTAATTCAGCACTAAAAGTTTTTAATTGAGAAAAGCCAGATGAACCCACTAAACCTGATTATGGTAGAGAGGTTTCAGAATTGTATATTAAGTGAGTGGAGTCTGTTATGGAAGGACAAGAAGTTATATGACCACATGACCAATCGTTAAAAAAAATAACTAAAGAGGATTTTTTCAATTTAATGCTTTCTACATCAAGAGATGTAGTTTATAGTAAGTCAGCTATACTTTATTTAATAGACAAGTTTAGAAAATGACTTAGTAAGGCAGAATCTAGATACTTAAGAGCAGCCTGATACTATTACATAAAATGAAATAAGAGGTTATCAGAATTTGAGTTTGAAAATGAGAAATATCTTATAAATGATTGAGCTATATATAGTATAGTTTACTCATTTGATCGTATTATAATTGCAACAAATGAGGATTCTAAAAAATCAATCATAACAAGAAGTTTTTCTTTAATGAATCATTGAAACTCATCAGAAATATTTGATTTTCAAATCCAAAGTATTGAAAAACCTTTTTCTACTATATATAAAATAACTGATACAGAAGGCAATGTATATTTTTTTGATATTAGTAGTAATAGAGTTTCTCAAATTTGAAATACAAATTGAGTTTTTGGTTTGGAAAATTATGATAATGATATTTATCATTATATAAATGAAAGTGATAAGGCGGTTGTAGGACATATTTTTTATGATAAAGTTTTTGATAGATGAAGAATTGAGGAACTAGATAAGAAGTTTGCTTTATTAATAGATGATAGCACTTGATTATATGATTTGTATTCTTTTGATTCAAAAAAGTTTTTATTTGAGTGATTAAGTAGAGATTCATTTGAAAAAAATTGAGATTCATATTCGTGGGAATTAGAAACAGAAAGACAAACTTTGCTTTGAAGATTTTTTCTTTGACCTAAAACTGTTACAGAAAAAGCTAGTAGATAGCTATTGAAAAAACTAAAAAAAGTTATATATTCTAGTATATATAACTTTTTTTTATGGATAAATTTCAAGAGAAAAAAATCGCAATAGTTTGTGATTGGATAAAGGATTGGTGATGAGCTGAGATTGTTTTAGAGCAGCTTTTGGAGATATTTCCAAAAGCTGATATTTATAGTTCTGTTTTTTTTCAAGAAGATAATCCACTTTTTAAAGATAGGATTGTAAAAACAAGTTTCATACAGAGAGTACCTTTTTTAAATAAGTCTCATAAACTAGCTCTTTTTTTAAGACCTTATGCTTTTGAAAGCTTTGATTTAAGTGATTATGATATAGTTATTACAAGTACAAGTGCTGAGAGTAAGTGAGTTATAACTAAGCCAGATTGTCTTCAAATATGTTATTGTCATACATCAACTCGTTATTTTTGGAGTCATTATCATGAGTACCTTAATATGATGGAGTTTTGAAAACTAAACTTTTTGTGAAAGTTTTTTATGCCAAAAATAGTTCATAAACTTAGAACTTGGGATTTTTGTGCCTCAGCAAGACCTGATTATTTTATAGCTAACTCTATAAATACTCAAAAAAGGATAAAAAAATATTATGCTAGAGAAAGTCATGTGATTTACCCTTGTCTTGATATAGAAAATATAGATTTTTTAGAAGAAAAAGAAGACTTTTATCTATATGTATGAAGATGTATACCTTATAAAAAGTTTGATTTGATAGTTGAGGCTTTCAATAAAAACTGAAAAAAAATAAAGATAGTTACAAATACTGACAATAAACTTTATAGAGATTTAAAAAGTATTTCAAAAGAAAATATAGAGTGGATACTTACAAATGATATAACATATATTAACAAGCTTCACTCTAAGGCTAAGGCTTTTATATTTCCACCAGAAGAGGATTTTGGTCTTGTTCCAATTGCTGCTCAAGCTAGTGGTACACCGGTTATAGCTTTTTGAAAATGATGAGCTTTAGAGACAGTGATAGATGATAAAACTTGAGTTTATTTTTCTGAGCAAAATATAGATAGTCTAAATGGTGCAATAGAAAGGTTTGAAAATATAAAGTTTGATTATAAATATATAAGAGAACATAGTAAAAAGTTTGATAAAAAAGTTTTTAAAAAAGAACTTTTAAATTTTATAGAAGAAAAGCTAGATAATTAATTATCTAGCTTTTCTTCTATTTTTTCTTTTATATCTACTATAAGTTCTTCATCTAAAAAGGGGTTTAATTCTCAAAGAGAAGCATGTTTTCAGTCATTTTGTCATATAAAATGACAATCACTTCAAAGAGTTATAATTATTCAAAATCTTTTTCTAATTTCCAATATATAATTAACCCACTCTTTATTTGCTTTATTATTTATCTCTATTGCATTTATTCATAATCATAAAAAGTAATCTAGGTTTTCTTCTAGATAATCCATTCATCATCTATTTGCGAAACTGAAGTTTGGGTGAGCTATGCTAAGTATATCGTCATTTTCTTTTGCTATTTCAGAGCATAGCTCTAAGCTTGGTTCATACTCTTCAACTGTTCAGTATGCAAGTCAAAATATGTGGAAATATTTTCAACTAGGTTTTAGGCAACTTATAAAAAAATCTTCTGTATTTTTGAAATTTTCTCAGCTTAATTTTTCTATCAACTCTCTATTGTTTTTCCTTGAAAATAGTATATAAGCTATATCAAACTTATTTATACTACTTATATCTCTGTTCATAACTTTTGCTAGAGAAACCATGTCTTCTATACTTATTTCGATTCAAAGATTTTGTAGTACTTCTATTTGTTTTTTTACTATTTCAAGTTTTTTTTCTCTAGTATTTTCTAGTACTTTATTTAGTCTTTCATTGAAAACTTTTGAATACCAAGTTATATGTAGAGAATGATTATTCTTCTTATCTCTTGCTGATATCTCTGTAGAGTAATATGATTTAATTCAAGCTTCAATAAAAGCATCTGGATTTGATATAAAATCATGATCTGTTATACATGCTAGTTGAATTTCTTTTCTTTTTGCTTCTTCTATAAGTTCATTATAAGTATTTTTTCAGTCAGAATTAGTAGAGTGAAAATGCATATCTATATTTGTCATAATCTTTTTGTTAGAAATTAACTATAAAGATTA
>JAAZVM010000019.1 GCA_018623505.1 Patescibacteria group bacterium
GTATTGTAGTTTGTAAAAGATGAAACTACACCTGCATCAACAGCAAAAGAAACAACTTCTTCTTGCCAATTAGAAGCATCAGTATAGATATCAGTATAACCAGCAGCTTCTAAAACCATTTTAACAGCTTCAGATTTAGATATATTATCTTCTGGTCTAAAATTAGCATTAGCAGATACTAATCCAGCATCTAATAAAGCTTCAACATAACCACAAGCCCAAGTATTTGGAGTAGTAGCAGTTACATCAGCAAAAGACCCATCACAAGAATCTTTCATTTCTACATCAGCAGCCATATTAACAGCAACTTTTGCAATTTCTTGTCTTAGAACATTTTGATCTAAGTTGTATTCAGCAGCAGTAGCTTTAGTGTTGATAACACCTTCACCAGCTAAATAGTTAGCTGCTTCAACTTCAGCATTACTGTAAGCAGATACTCCAGTAGAGAAAATCCCTGAAACAAGAGTAACTAATGCAACAGCAGCAGTAGTTTTTTTAAATAAGTTCATAGAAAACATTATTTAAGAAATAAAATATACTTACAAAAGTAAGTAAAAATAATCCTTATATATAGTTTAGAAAAAACTAAACAATATATAAAAGGTTAAAGCCTTAACCCTTAGTTGTTATTTTGTACGTACAACTGAGGGAAACAAGAAATAATTTTTTATTTCCTATTTCCCTAAGTCGTAAAACTTATAACAATTAATGTAAAGCTAATTGTTTAAATTTCGGTTTATTTTAAAGACCTTTATTTAAAGATAAATCAATTTTATGAAGTTAATATATTTTTTCAAGTCTCTATATATCAAATTCACATTTTCTTCACATTATTTTTTCATAACTCAAACTATATGTTTTATAAAAAGTTCTCTTAAAATAGGGACTTTAGATAAAAAATCTAGTTTTTTAAGCATAAAATAAGTAATTTTAGATTCACTATATCTTCAGATTTCTTTAGATATAATAGTTTTAAACTTTTTACGAGTTATACCATTTAGGTATACAAAAGACTCTTTTCAAGATGAGTTTTGTCAAATCCTTAGGTCTAATCTCTTATCCTTATCTGGTTTTGACTCAAGACTCTTTTTATATAAATCGATTCTAAAACTTTCACTAGTGATAACATGCAACCAAGGAATCCTTATAGTATCCCATATATGATGTCAAAAATAATGATAATAAGGGGCAAAATCAAAAAGTATATATCATCATGATCTTAACAACCTATAAACCTCTTCAAATAAATTTTCAGTATTTGGTATATGCTCGATAACATCGCTCATAATAACTATATCAAAGCTATTATCTTCAAATGACGTATCTAGAGCACTTTCAGATTTAAAATTTACTTGATTTTGAAGTCATTTTTTTGATAAAAAACCATTAGCTTCATTTAAAAAGTTTAGATTTAGGTCTATACCAGTAACAAAACAGTTATATTTTTCAGCTATATATATAGATTTTCATCATCACCCACATCATATATCTAGTATTTTTTTTCAAGTTAACTCTCATAAATCAAAAAATTGTCAATACATGTCTAATAATTTTTGAGTATTTTTGTATTCAAAATCTGTGTAGTTTAGATCAAAAACTCAATTTTTTGAGTTATTAAAAGGATGGTCTTTTTCAGGAAATAGCTTATTAATATACAAGGCTAAATCTAGAAGCTTTTGTTTCATAAAATATAATTATTTATGGATATAAATTCTATCATAAATTATATTTATAAGTCAAAAAAAATATATATCTTCACAAAATCTTCACATAAAAAAACAGATAAATTATTTATCTGTTTTAACCTCAAGAAACTGTGTCAGCCATATTCATAATTGGTTGCATTATTGCAATAGCTATGAATCATACAATAATAGCTAATGTAACTATAATAAATGGCTCTAGTAATTTATTTAGTGATCAAACTATATTATCAACTTGTTCTTCGTAGAAATCTGCTACTTTTAAAACTGTTGAGTCAAGTTTAGCTGTTTGTTCTCAAACTTGTATCATTTGAACCATCATATCTGGAAATAATTTATCTCCATCTAATGATTCCCACATTTTAATACCTCATGATATATCTTCCCCTAAAAGCAAAAGCCTTTGTTTATATACTTCGTTTCAAACTGCATCAGATACAATTTTTAAAGACTCAACTATTGATACACCTGATCATACAAGTCAAGAGAAAACTCTAGCAAATTTAGATAAAATAAGTTTTTGATTCAGTGCTCAGAAAACAGGTATTTTAAGCTTAAATACGTCAAGCATATAATGTCAATCTGGTGTTCTTGACCATACCTTTATAAAAACTACAAATCAAATTGTTACTATTAGCATTATATACCAATAGTTGACAAAAGCATCTGATATAGCAATTAACAGCTGTGTACTTGCTGGAAGTCAGTCTGGATTTCATGCAAAAATAGCAAGTAACTTAGGAACAACCAATATCATCATAACAGCTATAACTCATATAACAACCAAAAGTATAACAGCAGGATAAATCATAGCAGAAACTATTTTTCAGTTTATTCAGTTGATTTTTTCTAATTGATCAGCTAAATCCTTAAGTGAAGAGTTTAATTGTCAAGTTTTCTCTCATGATTTAATAATTCAGATTTCAGCTTCTGTAAAACTAGATGGGTAGTCTAGCATACATTCTGAAAGATTTTTTCATCATCTCAAATCTTCACAAAATCAAGCAAGCATTCTTCTAAAGGTTTCATTTTTTTCTTGTTTTTCAAGTATTGATATTGATTTGACAAGACTCATTCATGCATTTGTCATTGTCGACAAAAGACGATAAAAAACTACCTTATCTTTTGTTTTTACCTTTTGTATACTGATAAAATAATCATTGATTTTATCATAAAAAGTTTTAGATCATTCTAATCAGCTATTATCTTTTTTTTGTCAAGAAGGAGAATCTTTTACCTCCTCATCTAAGATTAAAAAATCTGACATAATTATTAATTAATTTTATAAACTAAGAACCTTGAGTTTTTGCAACTCTATAAACTTCTTCTAAAGAAGTAAGTCAATTTAATGCCTTCATAATACCATCTTGTTCTAAAGAAATCATACCATCTTTAATTGCTTGCTTATTTATATTGTAAGCTGATTGTCAAGAAAGAATCATCTCTTTTACTCATGGAGTAATTTCCAATACTTCATATATTCAAACTCTTCATTTATATCAAATATTATCACATGCTTCACATCAAACAGCCTTATAAAAAACTGGACTTTTTAGCTTATCTCAAACTCTAAGAGTTAACTCATCTCTATCTGTAAGATTAATTGCGTTTTTTATATTTGCAAGAGTATCTTTTCAAATTTCTGACATTGGATGTGGTTTTTTACATTGTGGACAAAGTCTTTTTATAAGTCTTTGAGCAATAATTGCATTTACAGAAGCTGGAATTAAGAATGGCTGAACTCCCATATTAAGTATTCTAGTTATAGTTTCAGCTGCATTGTTCGTATGTATTGTAGACAGAACAAGGTGTCAAGTAAGTGATGCCTCAATAGCAATATCTACTGTTTCCTTATCCCTCATTTCTCATACCATTATGATATCTGGATCCTGTCTCAAAGCTGTCCTTAATCAATAGGCAAATGTATATCAAATATCCGGCTTAACTTGAGATTGATTAAGTCAATCTACTTGATTTTCTACCGGATCTTCAAGTGTCATTATATTGACATTTTCCTTATTTAAGTCTGTCAAAGCAGAATAAAGTGTAGTAGATTTACCAGATCAAGTTGGTCAAGATGTAAGAATTACTCAGTTTGGTAAAGATATAGCTTTTTGAATAATATCTAAATTTTTTCAATCAATTCATAAATCAAGGAGTTTTGGTATTTTTTTTGATTTGTCAACAATTCTCATAACCACCTTTTCTCAATGCACAGTTGGTAAAGTAGAAACTCTCAGATCCAAACTTTTTCAATCAATTGTAGTACTTATTCTTCAATCTTGAGGGACTCTTGATTCATCTATTTTTAAATCAGACATTATCTTAAATCTAGCAACAATACCTGAGTGTAAAAAGTTTTGATATTCAAGAATTTCTCTAAGCTCACCATCCATTCTATATCTTAACCTTACATAAGAAGTCAAAGGTTCTAAGTGTATATCTGAAGATCATCACAAAACAGCAGCAAGGATCATATGATCACAAGCCTTTTGTATGTTATCTCATTTATATACTAGAGTTTTTAATTCCTCTATAACTTCTTTGTAATTCATTTTATTTAATTATATCATTAAGTTCTTTTTTATATTCTTCTAATATTTTAGATAAACTGTATGCTTTACTATACAATCACTCTAAAGAAGAATCTTTTGATTTAGCTAAATCTTTTATAGATTTTTTTTGCATCTCTAAAACTGTTGACTGTAAATTTTTAAGTCTTTGTAGCTTATATCATGTATAAAGCTTAGATTTTACTTCTACTCAAACTTCCGATGTGAATTTTTTTAAATCTTCCCTAAATGCTTCGATATAATTTTCAAATACATAATTAGGTATTCATTTTACATAAAATCTTAAACTTACAGTTATTGAGAAATCCTCTCTTGATTGATTAGAAAACAAGTAATCATAAAAATTTTCTTTTGTTGGTTTTACTCTATCACTATCTATATATTCACTCATAGTTATATTTTCTATATCAAAAATCTGATTATTAAAAATGTTATATGAGTTAGTTCTCATGTCTCATTTCAAAGTAATATTTTTATGAAAATTATCAAATCAAGGGGTATTTGGAATAGAAACTTGTAAATCCTGGTTTGATAAAATATTTATAGATCATACATTATCTGCAAAATATATGAAATTTAAAATATCTGACTTTTTACCAGTAATATTTAAACTTAAAGGTATATAATATATGTTTTTTTCCATATTTCATCATTGTCAAGTTGAAAACTCATCAACAAGAGATAATCATGATATACCAATAGGGCTAGAGTAAGATAAATTGAAAGTATTTATAATTTTTTCTATATAATTCACAAATATAAAATCAGATAAGACTTTAGATCATTTTTCTTCTTGCTCTTTTAATAAATCTGGACTTATATTTTCTGAATATATAGGCAATATGTTTGAAGTAATATTTATTTTATCCTGAAATTCAGACTCTTTTTCAGTATAATCCTTAAAAAGATCAGATAAAAATACATCATAACTTATGGTTCAAGTATTAGTAAACACTGACTTATAAAAATCCTCATCCATATCCTCTACTAAATTTGCAAAAAATTCTGTATTTGAATCATTTTCTTTAGAGTCTTTTTTATAGTTTTCTTTATATGTCACTAAAAATTCTTTATAGTTTTGTCATTTATTTAATATCCTATTATAGTCTGATAATAAAGATAAATTTGATTTTTTAAGTGATTCTATCTCTTGTATTTTTGGGTAAAAGTAAAATAAAGAAACAAAAAACATAACAATCAATAGAAATGAATAAAATCAGAAACTAAGAATAATTAGATTTTTTTGTCTTCTAGATCTCATGATTAAAAGTTAATTTTTAAAGTTATAGTAAAGTTAGTAACATTTGTATATCAAAAATTATCTGGTGGCATTTGAGATACAGTAAATATTTTTTGTCTATTTATTAAAGTGAAATTATCTGATTTTTTTTCAATATAATTCAAAAAACTATTGGCATAAGACATAGAAGTACCATATACACCACTTTCTTTAATTTCGCTACTATCTCAATTAAATCAAATAATTCATTTATCAAATCAATTATAGTAAGAATTACAAGACATTGAAATCTCTTCTGAATTAGAATCTATTGATAAATTAGAACAAACAAGCTTTGATTTTCATGATGTAGAGGTAAACTCATTTTTTAAATTATTAAACTCTTCTAAAACTTCCAGAATTTTTAATCTATTTGTAGACTTATAAAGCAAGAAAGAAATCTCTTTTGTTTTCAAAAAATTATCTTGTTCTATCGCTATTGGTAAAATAGTTTTAATTGATTCAAATTGTTCATTTTTTAAAGCAAAAACAGAACCAGATAAAAGTAAATTTGAAGCTTTAGCTGAACCACATGAACTAGATCATGGAATTTCTTTATCAGTTCAGTTAAGTATATAACAAAAAGGCTCTAAAAATTGTTTATCTCAAAAATCTTTATTGTTTTGAACATAAATATATGAATATAAAACTATATAAAACAATAAAAGCAACCAGAATATAGTTTGTATGATTTTTCAAAATAACGAAAGATAGTAAAACATATCTTTATTGTACTCTGTTTTTAGCTTTTCTACCTCATCCATAAGATTTTGATTTGTATCAAAATCTTCAAAAATATTAGATGAACTTACATCATTATCATTTATTTCTTCTTTTTTATCTAAAGACATAATAAAAAGTAAAAATTTAAAATTTATAAATATACACCTATAAATAATATCACAATAATTTTCATATATCAAAAAAAAGACTTTACAAATTGTAAAATCCTTTTAATTGAATTTTTCTAATATATCTATAAATTGTTTTTTAGTTCATTTTTTTATATTAATATCCTCTGGAAATGAGTTATAAAAAACACTTCACCATTTAGAGTTGATTCTATCATCTAATAAAACAACTATTCCTGTATCTGTTTTTGTTCTAATCAATCTTCAGAATCATTGCTTAAGCTTTAATATAGCTTTAGGGATTGAGTAATCATTAAAACTATCTTTAAAAAAAACACTTCTTGCTTGGAAAATTGGATCTGTAGGCACCTGAAAAGGGAACTTATGTATGACAAGATATTTTAAATCCTCTCAAGGAATATCAACTCACTCCCAAAAACTATCTGTTCATAGCAAGATTGAATCATTGGGATTATCCAAAAACATTGATAAAAGCTTAGTTTTACTTCATCAAATAGATTGAGCATATAAATTTATTCATGACTTCTTTAGCTCCATATTACAATAACTATATATAGATTTAATAGAGTTAAAACTAGTTAATAATGTCAAAGTATTTCATTTAACTGATAAGTAAAAATCTTTAAGAAAAGCATTTATTTCTTCTGAATTGTTTTTTATATTTCAAATATCAGTTGGAATAAAAAGAGTGGATTGTTTTTTATAATCAAAATCACTTTCTAAACTATGGAAAACAAATGAATCTAGATTGAAAATATTTTTTACATAATCAAAACTTCATCATATACTTAAGGTAGCTGAAGTTAAAACACAACTATCTAATCTTGACCAAAGATTTTTATTTAAAAAATCTCATGGATTAAGTAGTGTATAATCAAAGTAAATTCATAGATAATCATTCAAACTTAATATCTTTATAAATTTTTTATCTGATTCTTTGTCAAAGAGCACATCTAAACTTTTCCCTATATTATCAATAAAAAACATATCATTGGTAAAGTCATACTCTTTTTTTGTTTTTAAATTGTCTACAATGTCAATAATTAAAACTTTTATCTTTGATAAAGTATCCTTAAAGTCTAAGTCATTATAAAAGTCTTCTTTTATAAGTATTGTTTTATACTGTTGATTTCATGGTATTTTTGAATTTAAATAAGAAAATATATAATCATCAATTAATCATAAATAATTTATTAATTCATTTTTTTTGTTTAAAAAATCAATTTTATCAATCTTTTTTTGATTTAATATTTTTTCAATATTTAAAAAACTATCAATTATA
>JAAZVM010000020.1 GCA_018623505.1 Patescibacteria group bacterium
CAAGAAATTAATGTTTCATTAATACGGTATAAGTATATTGTAAGAGGATTTTTAAACTAAATCCTCTTTTATTATTTTATATAATAAGATTATGTATAAAAAGATCTTAGTAAAAGTGCTTATTTTTTTTATTTTGTTCGGGCAATTACAGTTTTGAAACTTATACGTTTCAGCAAAACATGATATTTTATTTACTCAAAATAATAGTATAGAAGAACTTTATCAACTAGAACAAGTACTTGAGACATCTATACAAAAATTAGATATAAAAATTAAAAATAAAAAGAAAAAACAAAAATTAAAACAAAAGGAAAAGGAAATTAAACAATTAATCAAAGATACTAAAAAGGCATTAAAAAAAGAAAACAAGAAAGAAAATATTAAGAAAATAAAAAATAATGCAAAAAATAGAGCATTATTGAAAATGATTTCTTGAGTACTTGATTATAAAAATATAGAAGAAAATTTACAATTAGAACTAAAGAATAACTATAAAAAGAAAGAAAAAGCTCTTAAAGCTTTGAAAAAATCATTAAAAAAGAAAAATGAATATTCTGTAATTATTTCATCAGAATTATCAAAGAATGAAATAACTGAAAAATATATAGTTTTTGATGAAAAAATTAAAGTAAAAAAACTATATACTAAATGAAATAAAAAATATTTCTTATTCTCATTTAGTAAAAGTTCTATTCTTCAAGAAGAATTATTTACAAATATAGAAACAGGTGAAATTCCTGAAAATACTCCAGATTTTCAAGTGATTCAACCTGAAGTTTTTACTATTGAATCTATTAATCTAGAATGAGAGAATATTTCTCAAACATGGTGAGTTGAAAAATATTCAACTTATAATTACTTTGATAGCATTAATACAAGAAATAAAGTAAAAGTTGGTGTTATTGATACAGGTATACAATCAAGTCATTTAGATTTACAAACAAATGTAGTAACATGATATGATTTTGTAAATGGTGATAATGATGCATTGGATGATCAAGGACATGGAACCCATGTGGCTGGAACTATCTGAGCAAACATCAATAATGAGTGAATTATT
Organism: Patescibacteria group bacterium; assembly: GCA_018623505.1. Classification (GTDB taxonomy): domain Bacteria; phylum Patescibacteriota; class Gracilibacteria; order BD1-5; family UBA6164; genus JAAZVM01. The sequence continues at coordinate 1,061 of JAAZVM010000020.1, forward strand.
GGTGTAAATCCATACGTAGAGCTAATTCCATTAAAAATCTGTGATGAAAATGGGATGTGTCCGAGTTATGCAATTACTCAAGCAATTGCATATGCTGATGAAAATAATATTGATATTATCAATATGAGTCTTTGATGAAGAGCAAATCCAGTATGACATGTAATCTGTGATTGAATAAACTCATATACTCAGAATTGATGAATTGCAGTTGTTGCTGCAGGTAATAGTAATATAGATTCATCACAATTTGTTCCAGGATGATGTAGTGAAGTAATTTCAGTTTGAGCCGTTGATAGAAATAATCAAAAAGCTGAATTTTCAAATTATGGAAATAGTGTTGATGTGGTTGCTCCATGAGTAGGTATTTATTCTACTTCACTTAATAATAATTATAAAAAACTTAGTGGTACGAGCATGGCGGCTCCTCATATTACATGATTAGTATCACTTTTATTACAATTATGAATAAATCATAATGAAATTGATTTTGTTCTAAAAAAATATACTGATTCAAATAAAGTGTTAGACGTAAAAACTTTATTTGAAAATGAAGTTACATCTTTAACATCTGGAGATAAATCAAATGAGAATACTGATGAGTGAGAAAATACTCACAATGATAAAGATGAAAATAAAGATGAAGCAACCATAAATCCAAATATCGTCTTTATTGAAAACCAAGAAGAACTTGATAAACTAAAATTTGAATATCCAGATATAGAAGAGCCTATTTTTACAAACTCAACCCCTAAAAATCAAATCATTGATTTTTGAGATGATAATATTGCAGTAAATAATATTTGAGAAACAACAGAAATAATTGACATAGAGGAAACTTTTGAATCAAAAAAAGATTTTTTTACTCCTGGTGATAAATACTTCAATGCTGATGGAGAAATATCAGCTCAAGATTTTGAAGTAAATTCTCTAAACAAATGAAATCCTACAAAATCTTATAAAATTGACAGAGATTTTGATTATAAAAATATCGATTTTTCTCAGTATGATTTTTCATATGAAAAAGATGAAAATATTGAAGTAAATAGTTTCGATGAAGAAAAAAAATTAGACTTCCAAATTTCTTCAGAAGTAAATTATTCATCTCATAATAGTAAAGAAGATGATGTTATTATATATGAAAATAATTCTTTTATAAATAATTATATTGATGATCAAAATGATGATGATTATATTGAAGAATTACACATAAATTCTACTCTTGAATGTAATATATTTGTAGATTGAGTTTGTGAGTTTAGATTACGGAAAGGTCGGAGATATAATAAATATACTTCCACATGATGAATTGTATCATTATCAAATTCAAAAAGAACATTGTTTATAACTTGAAAACAAGTTTGATCTACTCAAGTAACTTATAAAGATGATAGTTGAAATATAAAAATAGATGTATTAGTTACAGTCAAAGAAAAACCAGCACCAATTACATATGATTATGAAGTAAATGCAGGAACACACATTAATATAAGTTTTCCTGAAAGTATTAGTAATATGAACTTAAACATAACTTGATCTCGTATTTATGATAATTTAGATAAAGAAAATAATTATTTAGGTATTGATACTTATACTGTATGAGAGCAAACATTTACATTGATTGATAGACAAAATGATGTTAGATATATTATTAATGTTATATCAAAACCTCAAAAAAATATTTTTAATATAAATAAAACTGATAGAGTTGAAACACGGCAAAATGATAATTATAGTGATTATGAAAAAAATAATGATATAGTTGAATATTATACTTCTTGATGAGATTGATATATCTATGCCAAGTGAGTATGATATGGAGAAATCCATTTTACAAAAGATGGTTGATTACGTAGAGTTTTTGAAGTTACAGTAAAACCTATACCAGAACCTAAAACTCTTACTTGTAATTTAATAACTGGTAATAGATGTACATTTGAAATTAAACATTGAGGGATTCTTTATGATGAATCTAGGAATTGAGTTATAGAACTAGATCATGGAACAAGAACAATTCGTATTGATTGAAAATCATCATGAACAGCAACTATATATATCAAATCCTATACTTGAAATTATATAACTCATATTGTTAATGTGCATGTTTCACCAGAACCACCAATAATCAAAACATGTGAAACTCCTCAATGACTTTCATGTGAAACAAAAAAGTATAGTATAAATGAAAACTATGCTTTTGCAGTATCTCAGCAATGAATTGTTGATTTACAACTTATTCGTTATTGGAAAGATGGTGTGAGAACTGAAGAAGAAACTTTACATATAAATTGACTTCAAGAATGAACTGTTGATGTTTATGTGTATAAAAATGGAGATCATATAACAACATTTCAAACAACAGTTCTTCCTCCAATAACTCCAATAGTTATCAATGATAATATTGTTAAACTCAAACAAACTGAAAATTATACTACTCAAGTAACATGATGAGGCTGAGAGTATATGATTCTTGAAGAAGATAGAGATATAGCATATGTTGATGTAGATAAATATACTTGAGAATTAGACGTCTCGGCTAAAAATCCAGGATCATATTATCCTATTGTTACGGATAAATATGATCAAAAAGAAAGTTTTAAAGTTGTTGTTGAAGATGTACAACTCATCCTTGATACCTATGAAGTTGAATTAAAAGTGTGAGAAAGACAGTATGTTCATATTTATGAATCATACTATGGAGTACAACTAGCCAAAACAAATGATAACATTAGGGCATATAGAACTACTTTTACAAACTGAGACAAAGCAATTACTATAGTTTGAGAACAGCCTGGTACGACAGTTTTAGAAGTTACAGATAGTGAATGAAATAAAAGAACTGTAAACGTAACAGTTACAGGGACATCTACAACTGTCCCAGGGGGTGATCCAGATCCTGGAACAGGGAGTTGAGGTACTTTAGAATGATTTGATGAATTTATTGGTATTGAACAGGTAGAAACTGGTGGAGTATCATGAATGCAATTTACTATTCATGGTGAAGTTGATGAAGTGTGAATAGAGTATACTTTATCAAACGGAGTAAATGAAAAACAAATACTTGCCGTCCAACCAGATGGACAATATATAGTAGCATTTACTGAGGATTCAACTCTATCTTCAAATAATTTTACACCATATTATATTAAAGACTGAATAGCACATTATTATAATCAACCATTAATTGTAGATTATAACCATATTGCTGTTGCTGATTTTGAAATTAATAATCTATGATATCAACAATTTCAAGAAATATTAAATTGGATTTGGTTTAATAAATGATATAATGATGCATATCAAACAAGTAGCCAAAAAATATATGATATAAAAGAAAATATCACAGAAGTACCTGATTATATATCTAAAGCCGTAAAAGATGTTTCTGTTAATACGATACTACAAATCATAGCTGAAATATGAGATGAAAATATTCCTTGATTAGATAAATATACTAATTTACCTATATCAAGTTATATGCTAGATAAATTTCTAAATGGTAATTGAGATGATTTTTACGATAGTAACCACTGGATATCAATTAAATTAAGAGAGACCCCAAAATATGCTGAATTAAGAAGTCAATTAATAGAAAATATCTATAATTATAATTTAGTTGTATGAGATAAATTATTAATTGCCGAATGAAGTGATAGATTTACAACTCCAGACTTGTATTATGCTATTCATCGATATAATTGGAAGACTTATTTATATAAATATGAAGATAATAGTATATATACTATTATCGAATTTTCAGATAATTATGATTTTGCAGAAACTACATATGGTCTTAATAAAACAGATGCATTAAACCATATGTGATATTACTATCAAACAAATTTAAAATGAAATACCTATGATTGGGTTTCAGAATATAAAGAACTAATTCAATAAATTATGAAAAAAATAATTAAATTTACATTTATCAGCATATGATTTTTATCTATATTAATATTTTTTATAATTTCATATATTTTTTATTGAATGAATCAAAATACAAAATTAAAGTTGCAACAAGTACTTACATATAAAAATATAACTTTTTGACTATACTTACAACCAGCCACTATATGAGAATGACCTACAAATTATATATTAAAATTTGTAGACAAAGAGCCTATAGAAGAGATAGATTTATGAAATACTAAACTACTACTTGATAATGTAATTTTAGAATACTTTAGAGATGATTATATATTTGAAAGAGCAACAATAGATATAAAAAATAATAAATATTTGTTATTTGAAAATAAAGATATATATTATTGAATTTATGATATTTCTAAAGAAAATTGAATCGTTATTAACGAAGGAATTATTACAGGTTGGAATAATTATAACTTTCAAAAAACTATACCTGCTTTTGATTGGAAATGAAATATTCATACAAATATTATTGAAATACTAAATACAATAAAAATAAAATAGCATTACTTTTAAGTAATGCTATTTTGTTTTATACTTTGGTACTCCCAAGGGGAATTGAACCCCTGTCTCAACCGTGAGAGGGTCGCGTCCTAGCCACTAGACGATGGGAGCATATATTTTAGCTTTGATATTATAATTATATAATAAAAAAATCAATAAATTGTAATAAAAAACTCTTGATTTTATCAAGAGTTTTTTATTTATGCAATTTTAGCAGCAACTTCTTCTTTTGTCATACCGTCTATATCAGTAGTAACACCAGTAGCTCTAGCTGTACCTCTAACAGTCATCATAGCACCAGCTAAATCTATAGCATTTAAATCTGGCATTTTTTCATTAGCTATTTCTTTAACTTGTTCTAAGTTTAGGTGACCAACTTTATCTTTTTGAGGAACTCCTGAACCTGATTTAAGGTTAAGTTTACCTTTTATAAGAGTAGACATAGGTGGTTGTTTTACTATGAAATCAAAAGTTCTATCTTCGTAAACAGTTATTATAACTGGAAGTTTAACACCCATTTTATCTTTAGTTTGATCGTTGAATTTAGTTGTAAATTCTTGGATAGGTACTCAGTATTGACCAAGAGCAGGTCATACAGGAGGAGCTGGATTAGCTTGTCCTCAATTGATTTGTAATTTTATGTATCCTTTTACTGGTTTTGACATATTTTAATTATTATTAATCTAATATTTTAAGAAATTATCTAAATAATTTATATAATCAGCTTTTCGGGAACTAGCTATAAAACTATTTAAATTTTTATTATTTTTTTTAGAAGCTCGCAAATTATATAAAAAATATAAGATAAATCAAGTCAAAAAATAAAAAAATCAGATTTATCATCTGACTTTTTCCATAAGTGTTTTTTCTTTCTCATAAAAAGTATTTACTATCTTTGCTGTAAGTAAATCTCACCATACATTTACTCAAGTTCTAAACATATCAAGTATCCTATCAACAGCCAAGATTATTCATATAGCTTCTATAGGTAATCATATACTTATAAATACCGTTGTTAGTATAAGTATTCATGCTCAGGGGATACCAGCTGCTCAAATAGAAGCTAGTATAACTATAGCTACTACTGTAAGTTGTTGAAGTATACTAAGGTCTATTCATAGAATCTGTGCTACAAATATAGCTACTCAAGCTTGATATAGAGCTGTTCAATCCATATTTACAGTTGTTCAAATAGGGAAAGTGAAGTTTACAACTTCTTCATTTAACATAGCTTTATTTTTTGCAACATTCATAGATAATCACATAGTTGCACTACTAGAAGCTGTTGAAAATCATACTAAAACAGCTTCTTTTACTTTTAAAAAGTATTCAAAAGGATTAAACTTTCATATAAAATATCAAAGTATAGGAAGAGTTATAAAAGCATGTACAAAAAGAGAAAGTAATATAACTAGTACAAAAGGAAGTAAATCAATAATAGCTGATAATCAATTTCTTTGTACAACAACTGCAACAATAGATAATACTCAAATCGGAGTAAGTTTGATTATAAATTCTATAAATTTCAGTATTCAATCATTTATACCTTTACTTACAGTTTCAACTGCAGAAATTTGGCTTTTTTTCTTTGTTGCTAGTATAAATATTCAAAGAATAATTCACATAGTAACTATTTGCATAGCATTTAAGTTTACAAAAGATTCTATTATATTGTCTGGTATAAGATTTTCTAAAAATCATCAGAAACTTAATTTTTCAACTGCTGCACTATTAAATCATTGCTCAAATTCATAAACTTTTCAAACTCATGGTTTAAATAAGTTCATAAGTATTAATGACATAGATATAGCAGCTGTAGTCGTAAGAGTATAGTATAAAAAAGTTTTTGATCAGATACTTCAAAGTTTTTTAAAATCTCAAAGTCAAAGTATAGCAACTATAACAGAGAAAAATAAAAGTGGTCAAAGTAATGATTTAAGTAATTTCATAAATAGAACTCAAGCCCATTCTATGTTTGAAGTTATTTCAGGACTAAAAACTCATAAAAATATTCATATTAAAAGTCAGATAATAACTTGAATTTCTAGTCTTTTTAAAAGGTTTTTTGATAAAATGAGATATTTATCACAACAAGATAAAAAACTTATTTCTTTGTTAAGAATTAAATATATTTTATGCATATATTTTTTTATTTTATAATATAATTTTATCTTAACATAAAAAAAAAGATTAATCAA
>JAAZVM010000021.1 GCA_018623505.1 Patescibacteria group bacterium
ACATATGCCAGATGAAATGAAATCTGATGGTCATATATAGTATGAAACTATAATGGTAAAGTAGCAAAAGTTACTATGTGATGAAATATGTATATCTTTGCTGTTCCTAGTATAATAAGTACTGATTTAAATTCTAGAGACATATTAACTGTTTTAAGTAACAATAAATTAGCACTTAACGGTACTACAAAACTTCCATGAAGTTATGATAGGACAAATTATAACTTAGATTGAGAAAATCAATTAATAGTTAATAATGTATCTCAACCAGTTCTTTCTACATCTACAAGCTCAGAAATTGATCCTTTAGAGTTGATTACAAACTTGCAGTGAGCCTATACCTGACTTACATCTAATAATTATAACTTAACTGATTTATTAACAGTTGATACATCTGATTCTTGATCTGTTGAAAGTTATTATATTGAAATAGCAGATGATAATATAAATATACCAGATACTACATTACCTTATAGTTGATGAAATGGTAGTTGAAACCCTGAACTAGAAGAATTAATAGCATGATGAGTTGATAATTGAATTACAGTTACATGTTTAGAAAGAATACCATGAGATACTTTTGTAGAAGACTGAGTTACTTATCTAGTTGTATCAACAAGACAAGATATAATAGATAATATGTCAAGTATAAATAGTACATATAACTTATGTACAAGTCATGTAACAGATATGAGTTTTTTATTTTTTGACAATAGTGCTTGAACAGAATATATTTATGCCTCAACTTTTAATGAAGATATTAGTAGTTGGGATACATCAAATGTAGAAAGTTTTATTTGAACTTTTAACAGAGCAAGTTCATTTAATCAAAATATATGACCATGGGACGTTTCAAGTGCAACTACTATGGATAATATGTTTTATAGTGCAAGTACATTTAATCAAGACTTAATAACTTGGGATGTTTCTAATGTCATAGATATGTCTTGACTTTTTAATAGAGCTAGTTCTTTCAACTGAGATATATCAACTTGGGATGTTTCCTCTGTTCAAGATCTTTCATTTACTTTTTCTAATGCTAGCTCTTTTAATTGAGATATATCAGCTTGGGATGTTTCAAGTGTTGAAAATATGTTTTGACTATTTAGTAGTGCAACTAGTTTTAATTGAGATATTTGAAATTGGGACGTATCTTCTGTTAAAAATATGACATCTACTTTTAGAGGGGCTAATTCTTTTAATAGAAATTTAAATAATTGGGATGTTTGAGAAGTTACAACTATGAATAGTATGTTTAATTCAAACTCTTCATATAATAATGATTGAGTTCCTTTAACATTTATGAATATAACTAAAGTTTCATCGATGTATTGAATGTTTAGTTGAGCTAGTAGTTTTAATGTCGATTTAAGTTGATTAGATGTTTCTTGAGTAAATAACATGTGAACAATGTTTTCGTCTGCAAATTCATTTAATCAAGATTTATCATCTTGGGATATGTCATCTGTTTCAAATGTAAGCTGGATGTTTTCTAATACAATAAATTTTAATAATTGATGAAATCCTTTATCTTGGGACTTAAGTTGAGTTAGATCTAATAATGGTATGCAAAGAATGCTTTATTGAACAAGGTTGTTTAATCAGGATTTGACTAACTGGTGTGTTCCTAATATACCAAGTACACCTACAAATTTTGCAGATAACTCTGCTCTAGATCCTTCTAATTATCCTGTTTGGTGAACTTGTCCTTCTAATATTTAATATAATATTTCAAAATATATATATTTTGGTTTTAAAATATTTACGTTTTAATATTATTTTTAAGAATAATAAAAAACAAAACCTAAAAGGTTTTGTTTTTTTTAATTTTTTAAAAACATATAAAAAATAAGTCAAATTAAAAAGAAATTAAATCCTTTGAAAAAAAGAGTAATTTTATATAATTTGATGTTAATATAACATAATGTCAATAAAAATGAAAAGAAGCTGATTTACATTGGTGGAATTGATAGTAGTAATAACAATCCTGGCAGTGCTATGAACTATAGCTTTTGTGAGTTTGCAAGGTTACAGTAGAGATGCTAGAGATAGTAAAAGAATAAGTGATATAAATAGCATAAGAAAAGTACTAGAATATGACGTACTAAAAAAATGATACTATATACTCCCAGAAAACTGAGTAAATGTTACATATAGTACATGATGAGAAAGTAAAGCTGTATGGCAACAATGAATATTCTGAGAAAGTAATAGAGTAGAACTATGAGCTTGAAACTCACTTAGTAAAGTTCCAAGAGATCCACTTACAAATACTTACTACACATATAGTGTACTAAATACAAAAAAAGAGATACAAATATGAGCAGTATTAGAAGGTTGAGTTTCATATTGACCAAACTTAATACAAGATACATATGCTAGATGAAATGAAATCTGATGGTCATATATAGTATGAAACTATAATGGTAAAGTAGCAAAAGTTACTATGTGATGAAATATGTATATATTTGCTGTTCCTAGTATAATAAGTACAGACCTATGAACTCCAGATATTTTGGCTTTGTTACAAAATAATCTATTTGCATTTAATGGTACAACAAAACTTCCATGAAGTTATGAGCTTACAGAGTATAACTTGGACTGACAAAATGAGTTAATAGTTCAAGATATAAATCAACCAATAATGACATTATGACAACCATATGAAATAGATGCAGAAGATTTTATAACTAGTTTACAAGAAGCTTTTTCAGGTACTACTATTTCAGATAGTTCATCAGTAGAAGAACTGTTGTCTTTGGATACTACAAACACAGGTAGTTTAGATATATATCTTAATGAAGCTACTGATGACACTATAGAGTGATCAGATTTAGAGCTTGTTATGTCAGACCCAAATAATGATGGTTTATGAAATCCTGAATTACAAGAAAATTCAGAATGAAATGGCTGAAATTGATGAATAGATAATTGAATAACAGTAACTTGTTTAGATAGAACTCCATGAGATACTTTTTCTCAAAACTGAGTTAATTATTTAGTAGTTTCAACAAGACAAGATATAATAGATAATATGTCTAATATTAATAGCTCTTTTAATCTATGTACAAGTCATGTAACAGATATGAGTTTCTTGTTAGTTGATTGATATGATACTTGAACTGAGTATAGTTATGCATTTACTTTTAATGAAGATATAAGCAGTTGGGATACTTCAAATGTAGAAAATTTTTTATGAATATTTGCTACGGTTAATAGTCAAAATATTTTTAATCAAGATATAGGTAGTTGGGATGTTACTAAAGTAACAGATATAGATAATTTTGATTATATGTTTTATAATGCTGGCTCATTTAATCAAGACTTAAGTAGTTGGGATACATCTAATGCTTCTTTATTTAAACCAAATGATTTTGATACTTGATCATTATTTGCTTGAAATTATTCAAAACAACCTTGGATAGAACCATATACATGAAAAGTGTGAAATACTATTGTTTGTTATTGAATAGATACATGAACTACATTTACAATTGATTGAGTAGAGTACTTAGTTGTTAATAATGGTAATATTCAAGAAAATTTATTAAATATAGATTCAAATCATAATTTATGTACCTCTAATGTAACATCTTTATATTTTTTATTTAATTGATTAGACTTTAATGAGGATATAAGTAGTTGGGATACATCTAATGTAACTGTTATGTCACATGCTTTTACAAATTCTACATTCAATCAAGATATATGAGGATGGAATACTTCAAAAGTAGTTGAAATGTGGTGAATGTTTCAAGGTAATTCTACATTCAATCAAGATATATGATGATGGGATATGTCAAAAGTATGAACAACTCAATATATGTTTTATTGAGCTACAGCATTTAATAATTTATGACAATCTATGAATTGGGATTTAAGTAGTTTATGAAATGTTATGTATATGTTTTATAATGCTGATAGTTTTAATATTGATATTTGAAATTGGTATACTCCAATAATATATGATATGAGATATATGTTTAATAATAATGATTGATTTAATCAAGATATAAGTAGATGGTGTGTAACTAATATTACATCTAAACCTTATAGATTTGATGCAAATTCAAATCCTTGATTTGCATGAAATAGTTCAATTCAACCACAATGGTGAACTTGTCCTACAAATAACTAAAAAAACAAAACCTTTTAGGTTTTGTTTTTTTATATCACATTTACCATATTAAAGAATGGTAGCATAATTGCCATTATAAGAGTTCATATAACTAATCATACTATAACTATAACTAGAGGCTCTATAGTTGTTTGTACATTTTTTACTATTGAGTCTATTTCCTTTGTATTTTTTATACTAAGTCTTAATAGTAAATCTGCCATTTTACCAGTTTCTTCTCAGATTTTTACTACACTAGATAGCTCGATAGGGAAGTAAAAGTTTTCTTTTCAGCTTTTTATTTCATTTATTCACATCAAGTGACTTAGTTCAATTCATTTACTTACTCTAGAGTTTATTTGTTTTATTTTTTTTTCATAAGCATCATTTTCTAAACTTATAGATGTTATATCTAGAGATTTATTTATTATTACTCAGTTTTTTAGAAGTGTTCAAAGGTTTCTAGTGAATTGTGCTATTATCTTTTTCTTTATAAGTATTCAAAATATAGGTATTCTTAGTATAAACTTATCCCAATAAATTTTTGTTTTTTTATGCGTTTTAAATATATGTATACAAAATATAATTATTATTAATAATAGTATTATATAAATATAATTTTCTTGTAGAAACCTAGAAGCTTTTATTACATTGTTAGTTAAATCTGGAAGGTTTACTTTTGCATCTCTATACATATCTTCTATCTTTGGTATCACATATATCATAAATATGCATATCATTGTAATAGATAAACTTATAACTACACTAGGGTAAATGAGAGCTGCTACTATTTTTGATTTTAGCTCTTTATTTTTTTCTTCTTTTATTTTTATGTTTTCTATACTTTCTCAAAGTTTACCTGTTATTTCTCACATATTTATAAGTGATAAATCAAAAGTTCAGAAAATATTTGGATAATTTTTGAAAGCACTTTCAAGGTTATCTCATTTATTTAGTTTATTTATTATTTCTTCTAGTATATCTTTTATTTTTTTTGATTTAGTTTGGTAAACTATTATTTTAAAACAATTGATAAGGGGAATTCATGATTTTAGCAAACTAGATAATTGCTCCAAAAGATTTATTTTTTCTTTTGAGCTTATTTTTACATTTCTCTTGTTATGTAATAATTTTTCTAATTCCAAGATATTATAATACTATTTAAACATTATTATTTTATCATTTATCTTGTATTTTTACAAAAAAATGCTATATTTATAGCAATAAAATCTAAATAAATCTATTATGCTTAAGTTTTTTTGATTAACAAAAAAGGATGATGAAATTACTGAAGTTGAAATTGACCTTGAAGAAGATACATCTTCAGAAATTGATATTGAAGAAACAGAGGAAAATGAAGATGAATGACAACTTGCTGTAGATATATTAGAAACAAAATATGAGTATATAGTTTTGGCCCCAGTAGCAGGTATAGATATAGATGATATAGATGTAAGTTATAAAGATAGTGTTTTAATTGTTTCATGATATAGGGCACTTCCAGAAATTTATAGTAAAGATATAAACATAAAGGTAAATGAATGTTTTTGGTGAAAGTTCTCTAGAAATATTATACTTCCAGAAAACTTAGATTATGATAATATAAATGCAACTATAGAGAATAACTTGTTAGTTATTACTATACAAAAACTTAGGTTTAACAACTCAAGTATAATGATAGAAAAAGTTTAAAATTAATTTATAAATAGTGATTTTTAGAAAAAAAACTGTTTCTTCTTGAGTAAAGAAGATTGATAAAGTTGTTACTTGATTGATTATAGGAACTGCAGTAGCTTCTATGATTTGAGTATCAAGAACTAAAAAATGAAAAAAAGTAACTGAAAATATAAAAGATGCTTGAAGGTGAGCATTTGATAAATGACTTAATATATTTTGAAAAGTAGTAGTTTGAACTGTTAATTTTTTTAAGAAAAAATAATGAAGATTTTTTTATGTTTTTTGATTTTTATATTTACTTTTACATGAGTATATGCAAATGAATGTAAATATACTCAAGAGATTGATAGATGTAATAAAGCATTGAATCTTTTTTGAGTAAATAATAAAAAATCTATTATTCCATGATGATCTATTTCTAGTATAGAAGACTTTATTTGTATACAGGATTCTGAAGAAAATAGAGTTTCTCAGATAATTTTTGATTTGAAATCAAGAGAAGTAGATTCTGAAATGGATATTTTTATCAGTAACTTATATACACAAAAAGATAAGTATTTCTCAGATAATATAGATATAAATTATTATACTGCTTTAAATGATATTGATTTAAAAGCTACAGAGTATTTAAATAGATATGTTTCACTTTGTCCTGAAGTTTTAAATGAAACAAAGGCATGTATTTGAACTGTTACAAATACTTTGTCAAAAGATTATCTTGTTGGTTCTGATTGATTATGTGTAAGTATATGAAAGCAAAAAGTAGAGGCCTTTAAAAATCTTTCTTATAATATATTAATTCTAAATAATGCACAAACTCAAATAGATAAAAAGAAAAAATATGACCAAGAAATAAGAACCAAGTATGATAATATACTTGACCTTATGATGATAAATATATGATATCTTGAAAGAATTTGGAAAAAATGGCCAAGTAAAACAAAAAATCCACATTAAAACTAATAAAAAAACACTCAAAAAATGAGTGTTTTTTTATTGGTTTTCTATATTTTGTTCTATTCTATCAATAATAAGCTTATTTATATATGAGCTATCATTATCTATTATCTTTAGAAGGCTTTCCAAACTAAGAACTATAACTTCTACATCATTTATTGATTTTACTGTTGCATTTCTTTTATCTTCATTTAGTAAAGCTATTTCTCAAAATATATCTCCAGAGCTTAATTCTGCTATTTTTTTAGCATTTATTGATATATCAACATTTCATTTTTTGATTATATATCATTCTGAGTTTGATTCTTCTCCTTCTGAAATAATTATTTCTCCATTTTTATATTTTCTTTTTTCTGATAATTCAATTATAGAATCAACTATTTCTTTATCTATTCAAGAAAATAT
>JAAZVM010000022.1 GCA_018623505.1 Patescibacteria group bacterium
CTAAAATATCGAATTCTAGATTTACTATACTTCAAACTTTTAAGTCTCATATATTTGTAATTTCCTTAGTATGAGGAATTATAGAAACAGATAAATAATTATCTGAGTCTTCAACTATAGTTAAACTTACTCAGTTAATTGTTATACTTCATTTTTCTATTGTTAATTTATTATATTTTTCATCATATCATATATAATAAAAAGTAGATCCGTCATTTTTTTCTTCTATTTTTATCACTTCTCATATAGTATCAACATGTCATGAAACAAAGTGTCAGTCCATAGTATCACTTAGTTTTAAACTTCACTCTACATTAAAATAATCTCAAACTTTTTTCTTTGAATAATTTGTTTTGTCTATAGATTCTTGCATTACAAAAAATGTATATTTTTCTTCATCACTATCAATTATAGTCATACATGCTCAATCATGAGCTATACTTATTCATTGTTTTAATTCTTTTTTGAATATATTTTCAACTGTAAAATTACCATTTTCTATATTTATTATTTTTGCTTTTTTTTCTATTATCCCTGAAAACATTTTTTTAAATTAATAATTAACCTCATATAGTATATCAAATTCTTTTTTTTATACAACTTGATAATTTCTCAAAATCAGACTTTGTATTATCTATATAATTTTTTAGTTTTGAGTAGTAAACCTCTCATATTTCTCTAGCTATGTTTAAAAGTTTTTTTTCAGTTTCTTCTATTTTTTGTTCTATTCTTTCAGGTGTATCTTTCCATGCATCAACTATACTGCTTAAATTTTGCATTCTATCGCATATTTTCACTTTTATTGCATTTTTACAAGCTGTTTCTAGTTCTTCATTACTAAGAGACATTTTGAATCTTTTTTTTAGTCTTAAAGCATAGTTTTTCATTGATTCAAGAGATTTCATATTTTCAAAATAAAAATCATCTCTTATTTTTTTGTATTTTTTTCTGAAGTATTCATACTCTTTGTAGTATTTTTCTTCAGATTTAGTTAGTTTATAGTCTTCGCTTCAGTAAATCGCTATAGCAGATAAATTATCCAAATTATATTTTATTATATGAAGTTTTTTTCTTATTTTTTCTGATATTTTACCATTTTTATTTATTATTCATTTCTTTTTTAATTTTTTGTAAAATTCTTTTTCTTCTGAGCTTTCTATAAAATGAATGATACTAGGTTTTGAAATCAATAATACTGATAATGCATTTTGTTCTGAATATTCTCATTTCAAAGATTCAAAAGTAATGTCTTTATCTTCTATTAAGTCATGACACATAATAATTATAGCTATATTTATTTCGTTTATTATCTCTTTTACAATTTCTAATAAATCTGATTTTTTTGATTTTGATAAATCATCTAATCTAGAAAAAATTTCAAAATATATATCCAATACTCATATTTGATGATATATAGCATCTTCTTCATTATCTCTTATATCTATTTTGTATTTATCTTTTGCTGATAAAAAGCTTCTTTTGAAATCAAAAAATCTATCCATTAATTTTTTGTATATTTCAATCGGAAGTCTTTTTTTTATTTCATCATTAAATATTATATCTTCGTATTTTGCCATTAATTCCTTCGCATCCATTGATTTGTTTTGAATTTCAGTATCTTTAATGTCATTTTCATCAGTCATAAAAAAATCTATTATTGATAATACATTTCATTATATACTATGATTTCAAAAGTCAAAAAAAAGAAGTTTTACTTATTTAAAACTTCTTTTGGATAATCTTTCCAAAAATCTTCTCTGAATTTTTCAAATTGATTTTTTAGTATAGCTTCTCTAGCTTTTTTTCCAAGATTAATTAGAAAATATAAATTATGATAAGACAATAAACTCATTCAGTACATTTCTCATTCTGCAATTAAGTGCCTTAAATATCATTTTGTATAATTTTTACATACTTTGCAATCACAATTTTCATCTAGAGGAGATTTATCTAGTTTGTATTTTAGATTTTTTATTTTTATATTTCATTTAAAGCTAAAAGCAACTCAGTGTCTTCATAATCTTGTAGGGAGTACACAATCAAACATATCAACTCATCTATAAATTCATTCTATTAAATCTTCTGGAGTTCAAACTCACATAAGGTATCTTGGTTTATTTTTTGGTAGTATATCTTTAATCGTATCTAGTACTCTATACATGTCTTTTTTCGGTTCTCATACAGATAGTCATCATATAGCTACTCATGGAGTATCTAGTTTTGATATATACTCAGCACTTTCTTTTCTTAAATCATCATAAGTAACTCATTGAACTATAGGGAATAGAGCTTGTTTATATAATCAATCCTTTTCTCTTTTTTCATTATTTTCTTTCCATCTTTTTATACACCTTTCTGCCCATCTGTGTGTTCTTTCCATTGCCGCTCTTGCGTACTCTTTAGTTGATTTTCAAGGTGCACATTCATCAAATGCCATTATTATATCTGCTCATATATTTGATTGAATATCCATTACATTTTCAGCATCAAAGTAATGCTTTGATCCATCTATAAAACTTCTAAAATGAACTCACTCTTCAGTTATTTTTACTAGGCTTTCATTATTTTTAAAACTTCATTCTCATCAAGTTTGTCATAATGAAAATACTTGAAATCAACCAGAGTCTGTAAGTATAGGTTTGTTATAATTTTGAAATTTATGAGCTCATCAAAAGTCTTTTACTACTTCATCTCCAGGTCTTAAGTAAAGGTGATATGTGTTATTCAAAATAATTTCAGCTCACATTTCATCTAAATCTTCTTTTGAAATTCATTTTACAGTTGCCTTTGTTCAAACTGGCATAAATATAGGAGTTTTAAAACTTCCATGCTCAGTGAAAAACTCTCAAGCTCTTGCATCTTTATCAGTATTTTCTAGTTTAAATTCAAACATAATTTTTTCTATATAAATAATTTTACAAATTATAATAAAAAAAAATATAAAACAACTTTTAAAAGTTGTTTTATATTTTTTTTTATTCTAGTTCTTCAATCATTTTTTTTAGATTGTCAGTTTTTTTATCATCTCTTTCATTTTTTTGAGATACTGTATTAAACTCATACTCTTTCAATAGCTCTATTGATGCATGCTTCCATTCAGGATCATTTATTTTTATGTGTTTTATAATCTCAATTTCCATTTTTAATTTCTCATTTTTATCTCTGAAATCATCTCTTCATAGATTATCCATATCAGCATCTTTTATTATTTCTTCGTATTTATCTTTTGGCTTTCTGTAGTCTGGATCTGTACATAAAATTAGGCTTTCAATTTTTTCAATTTTATCTCTTGGATACAATACGCTTTTTAAATAATTACTTGCTATTTTTGCTCAAATAGGTTCATTTTTATCATACTGTATTATGAAACCAGTATCGTGAAACAATCAAGCTAACTCCATCATTTCAATCTCATCTTTACTTAATCATTCTTTTTCTGATAGGTATCTAGCTCTTTCCATTACATCAATTGCATGATTATAGCTATGATAATAATGATCCTCTAAAGGCATTAAAAGTTTATTTACATATTTTTTTGCATTCTCAAGTATGTTTTCCTTCATTATATTTTCTTAAGAAATTATTTTATTTATATCATTATATGCTATTATTAAACTTAAAGCAATTAATATTACAAAAAATATAAAATGTATTAATCACTCTACTTTGTTGGATAAAAATTTTTTTCAAAATACTTTAGTAAGTATTGAGTTTATTGTTATAAATATAAATCTTCATCAATCTAAAGCAGGAATTGGTAATAAATTAAAAACTCATAAATTAATAGAAATAATTGCTCAAATTATTATTATAAAAATAAATCAAGCTGATATAGATGAACTTATAAAATCAACTATTCCAATTGGTCAGCTCATATTTTCAATTGCTTCTTTTCTATCTTCTGGTTTATCGGGATTAAATATATTTTTTAATAAAATTCAGATTCATTTAAAAGTTAGCATTATTTGAGTTTTTGTTTCAATTAATGCATATTTTCATGAATTAAGAAACCCATATTTTATTAAATAATCTTCATTTATACTAATGTTTTCTGATATATATGATCATATTTTTCAGTCTCCGGGAATTTCTATAGTTATATTTTTATCTTCAAATTGAAAAATTATTTCTTCATTTTTACTATTTGTTACTATATCTATAACTTCACTTGGATTTTTTATATACTTATCTCAAATTTTATATAATATATCTCACTCTATTATTCCATTTTTTTCAGCAAAACTTCAAGATATAGGGTATAATATAACTCAAGAATTTACTTTTAGTGCTCAATTTTCAATTGCTTGCTCGTAAGTCGGTATAATTTGAGAATTATGATTAGTTTCAATTTTGTTATTTATTCAAATTGGTTTTATACCAATTAAAAATAATATAAAAAATATAAAAAATGCTAAAACAAAGTTCATAAAAACTCAAGCTAATATTATTATAGCTTGCTGCCAATTTGGTTTATTTGCTATATTTTCATCTGAACTGTTTTCTATTAATCATTTTAATATTTCTTCCTTTTCTTGTAGGTCTAAAATTTCTCATTTTTCGTTATATATCTCTTCTCATTTTTTTAAATCTATTTCTAATTGCTCATTGTTATATATTTTTCAATTTTTATCATAAACATTGTAAGTATTTATTTGTTCTCATTTTAATCTTACAAATCATCAAATAGGTAACCAGTTTAAGCTAAAAAGTGTTCATTTTTTGTCATAAAATAATTTTTTTGCTCTTGGAGGTATTCATAATCAAAACTCTTCTACCTTCACTCAAAACTTTCTAGCGGCTGCAAAATGTCACCATTCATGGACTAATATAACTATGCTGAAGACTATAAAAGCCACTATTATTCATAAAAAAATCATTTTTTTATTATTTATTTTTTAAATTATTAATATATTATTTAAATATAAAAAAAGTCTATTTTTATTTTTTGATTTTTTTAGATAAAAGTTGTATAATATAGGAAAATATATATTAAAAAATATTGTATATGGCAATAAATAATTTAGAAAATATCGAAACTCAAAAATGAAAAAAAGATCTAAGTCCAGAATTGTTAAGAGATTTTTCAGAGGATATTTATAAAGAAAAGTGACCTGAGTACCTTGAGTCACTATTTTCATGAGAAATAATGGAATCAGATTTATATTCTGATTTAGAAAAATATGCAAAATCTAAAGAAAAATACAAGTTAGTAGATTTAAGTTGATTAAAAAATGATTTAGTTAAAAAAGTAAAACTAAATCTTTATTCAAAAAATATAGAACTGGTAAATAAAAGAAGCCTTTATAAAAACTATGTTTTAACTAATTTTAAAATACCAGGTACTAATAATTTTGTTGATGAATGATATTATAATAAAAATATACTTCCAAAGATTTCAAAATTAGCAATTTCAAAAGTACAAACATTGATTGGTAATAAAACTTCTACTTTAAAATTATCAGAATGACTTTTAGTAGGAAATTATAAAAATAAAAAAAATGAGGATTTTTTAGATTTATGTTCAAACTATACAGATTCATTTAAAAAAAATATAGAAGAAAATCTTGAATATATATCTAGATTGGATACAACTGCTGAAAATTTTGAAAATCAGCTTTTAAGAGAGATAGCTGAAATATCTGAAAAAAGTAATGATGAAGAGTTTGTAAAAAAAGTTATTAATATTTTTTTTAATGAAATTTCTTTAGATTTATTATTAAAATACAATTTAGTTAACTTAAATGATTTAAAAACATCTTTAATTAAAAAGTACTCTATTGATGAAGAATCTTTTGAAAATGTGATTTCATCAAATAAAAGAAATATAAAAATACCTTCTTTTTACTTAAGTTTAAATGATTTAACATTATCATGATTTATTTATGATCTATTAAATGAGTCTTGAGAACTAAATACTAAAAATGATGAAAAAATCTTAGACGAAAATAATACAGAAGTTTCTAATTTGGAAGATCTTAGAAAGTATTTATTAGAAGAAGATAGTTTAAAATCAAAAATTTCATTATTAGAAAATCTATCAACTGGTAATTTTATAGAAGTAAATAATGAAAAAACATGAAAAAATCATAATAATTATTTAGAAATTAAAAATATTGATTTTGAAAAACAATTGTTTTCTTTTTATATAAGATGAAAAGATGAAGTATATATTGATTGAGATGATGTAAAATCTAAAAATATGAGTTTTTCAGATTTTATAGCTGAGTTTTCAGGTAAACATGTAAAACATATAAATTTTCAAAAACGATGAAAATTTTTAGAAAAAGTATCTGATTGAACTTATAAAAGATCAGTAAGAAAAAATTATATTACAAAAAATGATATTGATTGATCAGAATTAGTGAATAGAAATGAGCTTATTTCTACACTTATAAAAGATGAAAAAATTTCAGATGAATCTGGACTTGATAATTTCTTACAAAATACTTCTGAAGAAGAAAAAAAAGATTATAATTATCTAATAGATTGATTAAAAGAAAAAAATGTAGAAGAAGTTAATTTATCAAATATGATAAATTTTCTAGATAGTGAAGATAGTGATTGAAAAAAACATTGATTTTGAGTTTGAGTTACTTTTACATGAAAAAAAGATAATCTTTATACAGTTGAAAATATAGATTTTCAAGATGATACAGCTATAGTTTCTATAGTTTGAATATCTTGAAGAAAGGAAGAAATAGTTTGGGAAGATTTTATGGAAAATTTCTCTGATTTAAAGTCAAAAAGAGTTTCAAGTATAAAATCTTTTGATTGATTAAAAGATGAGGTTGACTCAAAAGAATCGATCTGGTGAGAAGAGTTTTCTATAAAAAACAATACTATAAATAAGAAAACTAATAATGAAAAACTAAAAGACTATGATTGTGATATATTGGTCTGAGCTGAAAAAACTGATTTTGATTCAGAACATAATATAATAAAAATACATAGTAATTCATGAAGAAATGTAACTGTAAGTTTTTGAGTTTTTGATTGAAAAA
>JAAZVM010000023.1 GCA_018623505.1 Patescibacteria group bacterium
CCATTGCTCAGGTTTTTTTCTCCATCTCAGCTCTTACAAGTTTTTCAGGAGCCTTACTCACAAAAGCTTCATTTAAAAGTTTTTTATCAAGTATAGAAATATACTCTTTAGTATCCTTTATTTGTTCCTTTAATCTTTCAGTTTCTTTTTCTACATCTAATGCATTAGAAGTATCTACATAAACTTCGACTCAAGCTTTTATAACTCAATAAGCAAGTTCATTTGAGCTTGGTTTTTTATCAATCAATTCAAAGCTTTCAGCTTTTACAATTCAAGCTATCAAATCTAATGCTTCAGATAAAACTTCTGCATTTTTATTTTTTGCATATATAAATAATCATATTGTTTTATTTGGCATTATATTATTTTCAGCTCTTATTGCTCTTATTTCTCTGATTACATCAAATACTAATTTGTTATCTTTTTCTATATTTTCATCTCTAAATCAATCTACATATCACCAATCAGAAACTATTAAATCTCAAGTAAATCAAAGTTTATTGTAAATTTCTTCAGTTACAAATGGTATGTAAGGATGCCATAATTTAAGTAATTTATTTATTACATAAGTTATTACCTTATCTCAATATTTAGAAGTTTCTTTAGTTAACTTAAACTCTTCAATATAATAATCACAAAATTCATTTTTAGTAAAAACTTGTAATTCTTGACCAGCCTCAGAAAAATCATAACTTTCCATAGAACTAGAAACAAGTTTAGATAAATAGTCAATTCTTGAAAGTATCCACTTCTCATGAAACATAAGCTCAGAATAACTCGATTTAATTTCTTTTTCTAAAGATTCTATATCAGTAAAAACTGATTCTAAATTAGTTGATACAAATCTAGATGCATTCCATAATTTATTTATAAAAAACATATTATTTTCTACATTTTCCTCATCAAACTTTAAATCATTTCAAGGAGTATTACCTACACTTAAAGTTAGTCTTAAAGCATCAGTACCGTATTTTTCAATCATATCAACAGGATCTATTCAATTCCCTAGTGATTTACTCATTTTTCTACCTATTTTATCTTTAACAAGTCAATGAAGATAGATAGTTTTAAACGGTGTTTGACCTGTAAATTCATATCAGAATAACAGCATTCTTATAACCCAAAAGAAAATTATATCATGACCTGTTTCAAGAACTGATGCAGGATAAAATTGTTTAACTAATTCATTTTGCGAATCTGAATCCATATTATAATCCAAAACAGCAAAAGGCCACAATGCAGAACTAAACCAAGTATCAAGAGCATCTGTATCCCTAACTAACTCTACTTCTTTACCATAGTGTCATTTTGAAGTTTCTAAAGCCATTTCTTCTGTTTCAGCACAAAACATCTCACCATCTGGTCAATACCAAACTGGTATTTGGTGTCACCATAATAATTGTCTAGATATACACCAATCTCTAAGATTAAAAATCCAATCTTCAAATGTCTTATTAAATCTTTTTGGTACTATTTCAAAATCTTTTTCCCTATATCATTTAATTACTTTTTTAACTATAGGCTCCATTTTAACAAACCATTGTGTTGAAACTATTGTTTCAATTTTAGCATGTGATCTTTCTCAATATCAAACTCTAGAAATATGATCTTCGATTTTTACTAAATTTCATTTTGATTTTAAAAGCTCAACGATATTTTCTCTAGCAGTTAAAAAGTCTTGTCATGCAAATATACCTGCAACTTCAGTCATATTTCAATCTTTACCTAAAACAACTCTATTTAATGGTAAATCATGTCTTTTAGCAACTTCAAAGTCATTCGCATCGTGAGCAGGAGTGATTTTAACAGCTCAAGTACCAAACTCCATATCTACCATTTCATCAGCAACAAGAGGGATTTCTTTATTTACTATTGGTAATATAAGTTTTTTACCAGCTTTTAGTAGTTTTTTATATCTTTTATCTTTTGGATGAACTGCAACTGCAACATCTCATAAAAGAGTTTCAGGTCTAGTAGTAGCTACTATAACTTCATTATCACTTCATGAAACAAAGTAAGTAATATGAAAAAGTTTTCATTTTTCTTCTTTATAAACAACTTCTTGATCAGAAACTACTGTATCTAAAACAGGATCGTAATTAACCATATACTCTCATTTATAAATCAAACCTTTGTTATATAAATCAACAAAAGCTTTATTTACTTTTTCATTCATATCTGGATCCATTGTAAACTTTTCTTTTGACCAGTCACAACTTGTACCCATTTTTCTAAATTGATTTTGAATTTGTCATCCATAATTTTTAGTCCAATGCCAACATTCATCAAGAAACTCTTCTCTTGAAATATTGTGTTTTGTTTTACCTTCTTTTGCAAGCTTTTCTTCAACTTTAACTTGTGTAGAAATACCAGCATGATCAGTACCTGGTAAAAGCAAAGTAGAATCACCTTTCATCCTATGGTATCTTACCATAATATCCTCTAAGGTAAGCATTACTGAATGCCCTATATGTAATTTTGAAGTTACATTTGGAGGAGGCATAGGTATATAAAATTGTTCTCAAGTAGTTGATTTTCTTGGTTTAAAACTACACGATTGCTCCCAAGATTTATAAAGTTTTTCTTCAAAATCTTTAGGAGAATATTTTTTTGGGAAATCGTTATTTCACATATAAAAAAATTATTAGTTAAAATAAGTTAATTGCCTGTTAAGCGAATTTTAACTGACTCATATACACTTTTTGTAATATGTTGTCATATTAGCATATTTAAGTAAAAAATAAGCTTATTACATTATAGTAATAAGCTTATTTTTTCAAAAAGAAATTGAAATAAAACAAAATGCTAGCAAAGCTAGCATTTTTAAAGTCGAAAGAAGTTAAATTAATTATTCAACTTCTCTCCACTTAATAGGCGGGTACGCTTCAAGTCGTCCAGCTAAATGATACCTCCAATCAGGGATAAGTAACCCATCGGGATCAAACAGAGGTTTACTTATAGGGAGTACCTGTGGGGGAGTTGAATAATTATAGTGCTCCTTAAGACTATTCAAATAGTCCTCTGTTAATCCTATAAAATAAACCATGGGAATCATTCCAAATGATTTAATATATTCAAAATCTCCTATTTTAGATACTTTGATTTTGTAGGTAGTATCAAAGTTTAAACAAGACCCTTCAGTAAATCCAGTAGTTACTTCAGTCACAATCTTCTCCTTTTTTATATATGAAAATGACTATTCTATAATTTAAATAAAATTATAGAATAGTCAAATTTATAAAAAAAAGAAAAAAGCAGAATCCTGTATCTTTGTTATGATTGTCATATCAGGGTTTATCATAATTAGCTCAAAAAGATTGTCAGATATTCATTCAAGTATAGTAAGTCATAAAGCTAATGAAGCTAAAGCAAAAAGAGATAATCTAAAAACTGATTCTAGTATTGAAGTTTTTTTCTTAAAAAGTTTTTTGATTTTTTTATATTTTTTACGTAAAAGTTTTTTAATTTTCATAATATATATATTAATAATTAACTTCTCCTATTATTAAATCATAATTAAATTTAAAAAGCAAAAAAAGATACATTTTTATGTATCTTTTTCAGTTTCTTCTTCGTTTTTATTTAATTCTGCAAGTTTTATATTCAATTCATCCCATACATCTTTTGGTATAGGTTTAGCTATTTTTACTTTTGGATAATTTTTGGCTGCTAGAAATTGTCATCTTTTTGAGTTTTTTAAAACTAGTTCCTCTCAAGTTTCTTCATCTATAAGTAATCATTTAGATTCTAGTATTGATTCTAGTAGTTCTTCTTTTTCATCTTTTATTTTTCAAATCCATTTTACTTTTGGATACTCACTACTTGCTAGAAATGGTCCATATCTACCAGTTTTTACAACTATAGTTCATTCAACTCAGTCTGGACAAGGTTTTCATTCATACTTTTTTCTTAAAGATTCAAGAGCATCTTTTTCTTCTTTTGGTGTATCTATAAAATCACATTCTGGATAACCTGAACAACCAATAAACTTCCCTGTTTTACTATGTCTGTATATCAAATCATCTCCACATTTAGGACAAGCTTTTCAAACTTTTTCTACAACTTTTTCAGCATTTTCACCAGCATTCTCTAGATCTTTTTTTAAACTACCATTCCAAAATCTGTCAAGCATAGTAGAGTAAGAATCATCTCAAGATGCTATTTTATCAAAGTCTTCTTCTACATTTGAAGTAAATTTATAATCCATCATAGTTTTAAAGTATTCTTCTAGGAAATCATTTACAGTAAAAGCTATATCTGTTGGAGAAAGGTGTTTTTTATTAAGTTTTTCTATATATCATCTATCTATTATAGTAGAGATAGTTGGGGCATAAGTAGATGGTCTACCAATTCATTCTGATTCTAATTTTTTAACTAATGATGCTTCAGTATATCTAGCTGGGGGTCTAGAAAATAATTGTCACATATCTAAATTGATTGATGAAAGAATTTCTCATTTTTTTATTTCTGGAAGCATAGAAGAATCACTTTCTAAATCTTCATTTTCATCATCTGTAGACTCTATATATAAAGTCATAAATCAATCAAATTTAATAACTTCTCATTTAGTAATCCATTCCTGAGTTTTATCTTCTACTGGAGAAAAAGTAAAAGTTGTTACTTCAACTATTGCATCAGACATTTGTGAAGCTAAAGTTCTTTTCCATATAAGAGTATATAGTTTTAGTTGAGTAGCATCTAGTACTCAAGATAAACTTTCTGGAGTTCTAGTTAAATCTGTTGGTCTAATAGCTTCATGAGCTTCTTGTGCACCTGAAGACTTTGTTTTATATGTCCTAGTTTTATGATAATCTTTTCAAAAAGATGACTCTATAACTGATTTTGCTTGAGATTTTGCTTGATCAGAAAGGTTTACACTATCTGTTCTCATGTATGTAATAAGACCTTGTCTTCACTCTTTTCATAAATCTATTCATTCATAAAGTTTTTGAGCAATCATCATAGTTTGTTTAACTCAAAAACCAAATTTTCTAGATGCTTCTTGTTGTAAAGTAGATGTAGTAAATGGAGCTCAAGGAGATCTTTTACTATCTTTTTTAACTGAATCAATTAGTTCAAAATCTATAGAATAATCTGTAGATAATAAAAGTGTATCTTTTTTTGTTTTTTCTTCTTTAAAAGCAGATAAATCATTTACAAGTTTAGATATAAGCTTCAAAGCTTCTTCTTTTGATTTTATTTTTTTAGTTTTTCAGGCAATTTTATTTAAAGTAGCTTTAAACTTAATACCTGAAAAATCAAATAAAACACTTAATTTCCAAGATTCTTCTGGTTTAAAATCTATTATTTCTCTTTCTTTTTCTACTATAAGTTTCACAGCAACCGACTGAACTCTACCTGCAGAAAGCCCCTTTCTTATTTTTTTCCATAAAACTGGACTTACTTTATATCATACAAGTCTATCTAGGATTCTTCTAGCTTGTTGAGCATCAACAAGTTTTAAATCTATAGTTCTAGCATTATCAACTGCATCTAAAATAGCTTTTTTTGTGATTTCATGAAACACTATTCTTTTTGTTGTTGTAGCATCGAGCTTTAATGCACTACAAAGATGCCATCATATAGCTTCTCATTCCCTATCTTCATCGGTTGCTATCCATACTTCATTTGATTCTTTTGCAAGTTTCTTTAATCAGTCTACTGTTTTCTTTTTTTCAGGGCTTATTTCATAATCAGGTGCAAATCAATTATCTATATCTATACCTAGGTTTTTTGATGGTAAATCTCTAATATGTCACATAGAAGCAACAACTTTAAAATCAGGTCATAGGAATTTTTCTATTGTTTTTCATTTTGCTGGTGATTCGACTATCACTAAATTTTTAGCCATAAAAAAAAGTTATATATTACTACATAACTTTTTAATATTTTTTTTTATTAAGTCAAAAGAAAAACTATTTTTAAATTGATAAAACATTTTTTACTAAATTTTTGTTATCAAATGGGAATTTATAATTTTCTAAGTATCTTACTATAGTATAAAAAATAGTCCATTTATCCATATGGTTATACATATATGAGTTTCACTCATTTTTCAAAGGATTAAACTCTTTCAATAAAGAACTAAAATGGTTTTTTGAAGAAATTAGTGGAGTTATACCTTTTTCTAAGTAACTTTTAAGATTTTCTATATCATCATCACAAACTATGAAATCAAATCATATATAATCTTCCTCTGATATATTTCAAGTTGCTACTACATTGTTTCATAACTTCTCTGTTTCTATACCATTTACATAAACTACAAATCCTGACGGAAGATTAACAAGTCAATCTCTCAAATCTTTTATTATACTTTTATTTGTAAGCATTATAAGTCATAATGCTTTATTTTTTTTAATTAATCATAATTTATTTTTCAATAAATCACTTCTCTCCTTCTTTTCTTTTAAAACGTTATTTAATTCCATACAGAAAAGTTAAACTAATAAACTAAAATTATTATAACATATAAATATACCCAAAATCAATTATTAAGACTTGATTATTTAAAAAAAAATAGAAAAATATAGTTTTGCAATTTAATAATTAATAAATAAAATCTCTAAAACTTTTAAAAAAATAAATCAACTTAATGAAAGACTTTTGGAAAAAACAATTAGAAAAAAAATGAAAATTAGTTTTCTTAGCTCCTATGGATGGTTATTGAGATAGTGCATATAGACAAGCTATGAAAAGAGTATCACCTCATATTTTTTGTGTGAGTGAATTTTATAGTGCTGATTGACTTATTCATTCAAAATTTTTAGCTGATTCTGTTCTTCCTCATCAAGCTATGGAAGAACCTCTTATTA
>JAAZVM010000024.1 GCA_018623505.1 Patescibacteria group bacterium
AAATATATTACAAGTATTGACAAATTAATTATTTATATATTATTATAATAATTTAAATTATTATAATAATATATATGTGACTTGCTCTTTTAAAAGATTCACTAGAAGAAAGACAGTACCATACAGAAGAAGTTATTAGATGAGATAATGTCATAGATTTTCAAAGTATAAAAAAGTGAAAATCTGTTTTAACTATAGAAAAAGCAAAAGAAATATATCCAGAGGCAAAAGGTATAGATTATATATATAAATCATTATCTTGAGCAGAAATGGATGTTAAGGTTTTGTGATATAAAAGTTACTATGACGAAAAATCATGAAAAACTTTATCATATGCTTTACTTAGGTCATCAAAGTCAAAATTTGCAGTTGAATTAAAAAATTTAGAGTGAAGATTAAAAAGAAGGCCTTTTCTAGAGGATTTTTCAAAAGTAGAAGAAGAAGTTTCTAGTAAGGAATCTTCTTCAGAAGTAGTTACTCTAGAAACAAAAACACAAGTTTCAAATGTGATAGATTGATTAAGTTTGTTTTATAAAAAACTAGAGCAAAAATCAGAATCAGAATTATTTAAATTTATAAACTGACTGAACAAAGATTTCTTTGTGAAAATATGTGCTAGATATGAAGAGTATACTACAAAACTACAAACTTCTATAACAAGAGTAATAATCAGAGACTATATTTCTGCTTTTTATAATGGTTCTTCAAATATATACAATTTCTTACAATACAAACTTAAAAGTAATAAACCACTTTCTTTTAAAGAGATAAATTATCTTATTTCTTTAAATAATAAAAATTATATAGAGAGAAGTACTTCTTGATTAGAGGATGATAAACCTAACATATCTATGGATTGAAGATTTAAATATGCAAATAGTGAAGCAGCTTAAAAGGATTTTAAATCCTTTTTTTCTTGAAAAATAAAATAAAAAAGTAAAATTAGGTTCAAATTAAAAATAAGAAAATAAAATGACAATAAAAGAAAAAGTAATAAAAGAGCTTGATAAAAAAGAATTTCCAGATTTAAAATTACTATTTAGTGAAGATGTTTTAGATATAAGTTTAGAAATATTAAAAGACTTTTTAGAAGAAGAAAGAAAAATGTTTTCTGACTTTTTACTTAAAGATAACTCAGAAATAAACTTCGATAGCTTCGAAGAAGATACTAACTTAGACTATTTTTGGTCACTTTTGAATCACTTAGACAATGTGGATTCTTCTGAAAAAACAAGAAATATAATAGAAGAATTTAGACCTTTATTACAAGATTTTTCAAATGAAGTAGCATATAGTAAGGAGTATTTTGAAAAGCTTGTTTATGTATTTGAAAATACTAATTTAAACAATGAGGAAAAAAGAATTTTAGAAAAAAGAATAAAAGCTTTTAAGGATAGATGAATAGATTTAGAGAAAGAAAAACAAGATAGATTAAAGTTTTTAAATAAAGAACTTTCTAATCTTTCAGATAAATTTTCAAATAATATAGTTGATGAAGAAAAAGATTATGAATACCTAATCACAGATTTTGAAATTATAAAAAATCTACCATCAGATGTTTTAGAGATAGCTAAAAAAGCATGAGAAGAAAAAGGTGGCTATCTTTTTGATAGTGATCCAAGTTCTTATACTGCAATTATGAAGTATTGTAGTGATCCTGAAACTAGGGAAGAGTTTGAGAAATCTAGAAATGCAAGATGCAGTAATTGAAAATATGACAATAGAGAAATAGTTTTAAGTCTTTTAAACCTAAAAGATGAAAAAGCAAAACTTCTTTGATATAAAAACTATGCAGAGTTAAGTCTAAAAGATAAAATGGCTGATTCTCCAGAACAAGTTTTTTCTTTGATAAATGATATATCTCAAAAGGCTAAAACAAAATCAGAAAAAGATTTAGATGAGATAAAACAGTACTTTTCACTAAATTATATAAACTCATATGATGTTGCTTATTACTCAACTATTTTAAAAGAAGAAAAGTACTCTCTAGATGAAAAAGAAATAAAAAAATACTTTGAGTTTGAAAATACACTTTCTTATCTATTTTCTTTTATAGAAGAGTTCTACTGACTTGAAATAAAAGAACTAAAAAATGAGTCTTACAATGAAAATGTAAGAATTTATGAGATTTATAAAAATGGAGAATTACTTTCTTATTACTTTCTTGATCCATATTTTAGAAAAGGTAAAAGACCTTGAGCTTGGGCTGATAATCTAAGAGAAAAAACTAGACTTTGAGTAAAAAAAGTACCTGTTGTTGTAAATGTTTGTAATTTTCAAAAATCATTAAATGGTAAAACTACTATTTATATGAGAGATGCTGAGACTTTATTTCATGAGTTTGGTCATGCTATACATGAAATGCTTTCAGAAAGTAAGTATAGTGAGCTTTCTGGTTTTTGAGTAGAGTGGGATTTTGTAGAGCTTCCAAGTCAACTTTTAGAAAACTGGGTTTCTTCAAAAGAAAGCCTTAAAAAAATAGCAAAACATGTAGATTCTTGAGAATTTATAAGTGATGAACTTATAGAAAAAATGGAAAAACTAAAGTATTTTATGACAGGATTATTTCTTTCTAGACAGACAGAGTTTTCTATTTTGGATATGACTATTTATAGTAAAGAATTACCTTCAAATATAGAAGAACTAGATAAAACTATGCTTGATATAGTAAATCAAAACAGTTATTTTAAAAGAGATAATGACTATAAAATGTACTGTTCTTTTAATCACATATTTTGATGAGGTTATGCTGCCGGTTATTATAGTTATATGTGGGCTGAGATGCTTGAAGCTGATGTGTTTTCAAGAATAAAAGAAATGTGAATGTTTTCTAGAGAAACATGAGAAAAACTGTTTTCGACAATAATATGACAATGAACAAGAAAGAAAGCTAGTGAATTATTTTATGATTTCATGTGAAGGGATTTGGATAATAAGGCTTTTATAGAAAGATATGGTATATAATAAATAATAAACAATGAAAATATTGGCACTTGAGACAAGCTGTGATGATACTTCTATAGCTCTGTTTGAAGATGATAAAATGATTTATATGGATACGGCTAGTCAAGTAAAGATACATAATGAAACTTGATGAGTTGTGCCTGAAGTTGCAGCTCGTGAACATGCTAACTCTATTTTTTGAGTACTTGAAAATGTCCTTGAAAAAACATGAGTAAAATTGGAAGATGTTGATTATATAGGTGTTACTACTACACCTTGATTACTTCCATCTCTTTTGACTTGAACTACAGTTGCTTCAACTATTTCAACTGTTTTATCTATCCCTATAATAGCTATAAATCATATACAAGCTCATATATTTTCAAATTTTTTGGAAAGAAAAGAATCTGATATAAATTTTCCACTTGCTTGTCTAACAGTGTCATGATGACATAATGAGATATATCTTATGAAATCATTATGGGAAATGGAAAAACTTTGACAAACTTCAGATGATGCCTGATGAGAGGCTTTTGACAAAGCTGCGAAGATGATGTGACTTTGATATCCTGGATGACCTATTATATCAAAATTATCAGCTGAGTATGAAGCAAATTGATGAATTTCTAAATGACTTTTTCCTAGAGTCTGGCTTATAAAAAGAGAGTTTTGATTTTCTTTTTCTTGATTAAAATCAAGTGTAAAAAGAGAAGTAGACAAAAGGATATCAGAAAAATGACAGCTGACTTTAGAGGATAAAAGAGAGTTAAGTTTCGAGTTTGAAAATGCTATTACAGAAGTGCTTTCATGGAAACTTATAGAGGCAGCTAGACAAAATAATTTAAAAACAGTAATGCTTGCTTGATGAGTAAGTGCAAACAATAAACTTAAAGATAAAATCAAAGAATTATCAGAAAAAGAAGATATTAATTTCATATATCCAACTAAACTAACATATTGTATGGATAACGCAGCTATGGTTTGAATACTAACTTACTATAAAATCAAACATAAAAATTTTGAAAATTTCATATGAACAATAAAAATGTAAACAAAAAAGAACATAATTAATTATGTTCTTTTTTATGATTCTAGTTTTTCTTTTATTTTAAGAGTATCTTTTAGGTAAATATTTCAATTTTCTGTAAGTATATTTTTTATAAGTTTATCTCAAAACTCTAGTCTTTTGAAGAAGTCTTCTGTTGTTATTATTGCATACTTTATTTTTCTCCCGTAAAAAGTTTCAGATAAAAAACTAGCAAACTCATTTTTATCAATATCTCATATCATAAATATATCTAAAAGAGATTTTCAGGGAGTCATAAGTTTAGTTTTTAGAGTTTCGTTTATGATAACTAGTTCTAAATCTCATTTGTTTTTGAAAAAATCTTTTACTTTTTCCATAGGGTTATATGATTTTACAAATATGCTTACAAAATCTTCTATTAAGTAAAACTTTGGATTTATGAAAAATATCTTCTTTTTTAGTTCAGTTTTATGTTTTAGGATTCATAGTTCTGTTAGGCTATCAAGTTCTCTTTTTATTGAGTTTATTTGTTCGTCAAGGTCACGAGAAAGTCATCTCATGTGAAATCAATCATTGTTTCAAGATTCATACTCTAGAAAAAATTTTTCTAAAAGTTTGGTTCTACATTTTGATCAGAATATTTTAGATATATCTATTTCTCTCATTATTTTCTAAAAGAATTAAATTACATTAAATTGTTTATTTTTTATATTTACAAAAATACCTTTAAGGTAGTGATAATGAATATGTTCTACACTTCTTCATCAAGTTCATTGCCTTATAAATGAAAAATAATTTTCTTCTCAAAAATAATTTTTCATAAATTTTTCAACATTTTTAAAGTCTAGTAACTCCTCATTGTTTAATTCATAAGTGTATGCTATATGTCTTTTAGGAAAAGCTAGTAAGTTTTCGTGTACTCAGTAGTAAGGGTATTTATTATGGAGTATTATCCAGTATTCAGTAGAATTTATAAATAAATCTTCATCTCACTTTAAAGGAGTACAAAATTGACAATCTCTTTCTGTGGTATATGGACTTTTTTCTACATACTTTTTTCTGTCTCAAAAAGGCATAACTTTGTATAAAAAATTTAAACATTTTATTAAATTTAACTAAAACAATTCAAAAATCAAATTATTATTGATTTAAAGGAGTTTTTATATATATTTTTACTTATATTTTTAGATAATTAATTATTTTTGATGAAAAGTTTAAAACAAGAATTGAGTGATAGATGATTATTATATCAGTTTACTAGTGATGATATTTGGGAAAAATTTGATGCTTGAAAATGAAGTTTTTATTGTGGTTTTGATCCAACTGCTGACTCATTACATTTGTGAAATTTTATAGGTTTCATGGTTTGAGTTCATTTGATGAGAAGAGGTAATAAATACATAGCTTTGACAGGTTGAGCAACTGGTATGATTTGAGATCCAGGTTGAAAAGATGCTGAAAGAAGTTTTTTGTCAGAAGAATCTCTATTAAATAATCAAAAAATGATAAGTTCTCAAATAACTTCTATTTTAAAAAATTTAGAGAGTTTTACCCAAAAAACTTTTTCATATGACTTTGTAAATAATAAAGATTTTTATGAATGAATGGGGTATTTAGACTTTTTAAGAGAAGTTTGAAAATACATAACAGTAAATGTTATGATGAGCAAAGATACAGTTAAAAAAAGAATAGAAGACCCAGATAAATCTATAAGTTATACAGAGTTTTCATATATGCTTCTACAAGGTTATGACTTTTGTAAACTTTTTAAAGATGACGGGGTAACTTTACAAATCTGATGACAAGATCAATGGTGAAATCTTGTAACTGGTACTGAGCTTATTAGAAAAAAATATGATTGAGATTCTTTTGCTTTAACTTGGCCACTTATTACTGATTCATCAGGAAAAAAGTTTGGTAAAAGTGAATGAAATGCTATGTTTTTAAGCAAAGAAAAAACTACTCCATATTTTATATATCAATACTTTATGAACACTTCAGATGAAGATTTATCAAAGTATATGAAAATGCTTACACTTATTGAAACTGAAGAAATTGATGAAATAGTATCTAGTCATATGGAAAAACCAGAAGAAAGAAAAGCTCAAAAACTTTTAGCTTATAAAGTTGTTGAAATTATACATTGAGAATGAGAAGCTAAATTATCTGAAAAAATCTCTGAGTTTATGTTTTGAAATAGTGATAAGTTAGAAATACTTAAATCTTTTTCTGAAGAAGAGTTAATTTCATTTAAAAAATCAATGTGAGGTTTTGAATACTCTTGAGAAAATTTATTTGAAACTATAGTAAAAAGCTCTCTTGAAAACTCAAACTCAAATGCTAGAAATAGTGTAAAATCTTGAGCAATATTTATAAATGAAGAAAAAATAGAAGATTTTAATACTGATGTTTCAAGTTTGTTTATAGACGATAAATTTTTACTTTTAAGAAAATGAAAGAAAAACTTTAGAATAATTATTAAATAGTATTATTTTTTGTAATACTATTTTTTGATAAACTTATTTGTTTAGTCAATCAATTATT
>JAAZVM010000025.1 GCA_018623505.1 Patescibacteria group bacterium
ATATAATATCAAGCTTTATTATTTAACATATATAAAAATTAATGGTAAAATTTAATAAATTATTAAGAAATAATAAAAATGGCACAAAACAAAGAGTTGTTAACCGAGATGAAACTAAAAAAAGAAATTTGAGATATAGTTTACTATGTAGCAAATATTTTTAAGCAGGCAATTGATTACTGAGCATCAGATATACATATAGAGCCTACTGAAGATTTTCTATTGATTAGATTCCGTAAAGACTGAGATTTTATGCTAATTGATAAAGTTGATAGAGAGCATATTTCAGCAATTGTTACAAGATTAAAAGTTCTATCAAAAATTAAAATCGATGAAAATAAAAAACCTCAAGACTGAAAAATAGTTTATCACTATGAAGCTGATGATAAAAATATAGATATCAGACTTTCTACTCTTCCTACTAACTACTGAGAAAAAGTAGTTATGAGAATACTTAGGCAAGATGATTCACTTACAAATATAGAAGCATTAGGACTTATAGATGTTAATCTAGAAAAAGTTAGAGAAGCTCTGAAGAGTAAATATGGTATTATGCTTGTTGCTTGACCTACTGGTTCTGGTAAATCTACTACCCTATTTGGTGTATTAAAAAACTTTAATCCCCTAGAACTTAATATATCTACTCTTGAAGATCCTATAGAATACGATATAGAATATGTAAATCAATCTCAAGTTAAACCTGATATATGATATACATTTTCATCTTGACTTAGGTCTCTAGTTAGACAAGATCCAGATATAATAATGGTATGAGAAATAAGAGATAAAGAAACTGCAACACTAGCAGTAGAAGCAGCATTAACAGGTCACTTAGTTCTATCTACAATACATACGAACTCAGCAGCTGGTACAGTACAAAGACTTATTAACATGGGAGTTGAACCATTCTTATTGGCTTCAGCTATGAAAATGGTTATTAGTCAGAGACTTTGAAAAAGACTATGTAAAAATTGTAAAGTTGAACAACCATTAAATGAAATACAAAAAAAGAAAGTAGAAGAATATCTATGACCTCTATTTTCTA
The DNA here is from genome assembly GCA_018623505.1 of Patescibacteria group bacterium. GTDB lineage: Bacteria > Patescibacteriota > Gracilibacteria > BD1-5 > UBA6164 > JAAZVM01. Next base: position 1,046 of record JAAZVM010000025.1, read on the forward strand.
AAGAAGATTTAGATAAACTTGTTTTTTATAAATGAGAGTGATGTGATATATGTAAAAATACATGATATAAATGAAGGCTTGGTATTCATGAAGTATTGATTGTATGAGAATACTTAGAACCTCTTATTTTAAATAAAGAAAGTGCTAATGCAATGAGAGATGAAGCTATTAAAAATGGTATGGTAACTATAGTGCAAGATGCACTTATAAAAGCAATAATGTGACAAACAACAATTGAAGAAGCTTTTAAATTAATTTAATTAAAAATATATGTTTGGTTTTTGAAACAAAAATAAAAAGATAGATACATGAGAAATTAAACAATTCAAAGATGCTATAAGAACAATTATAAGTTTTATAGCTCTTTCAGAGTGGCCAAAAGCAAGAAAAGCAATAGAGGAAATAGAACAAAAAGAAAATGAGTGATTAAATAAAGCAATAGAGGAAATAAAAACAAGACTAGAAAACCAATCAGATAAAATTGAAATTGAAAAAGCAAAATATGTAAAAATATTTCAAAAAAGACAGAAGCAAATTATAAAACAAAAAAATATATTAAATAAACTAGAGAGCGAATATACAAAAAAAATAGCAAAAGAAAGGTTTAAAATAAGATTTCAAAAAATAAAAAACGAAATAACAAATCTTATATGAAATGATAGAAGTATAGATGCTATGACTCTTCTAAAAAGGTTCTTAGAAGAAAATAAAGAAAATTCGATAGTTATAGATTTTTATAACTCAGAAAAAAAGAAAGTTATAGCTAGTATAGATAAACAAAGAAAAAAAGAACAAGAGAAAATAAAACATGATGCTAGAAAAGAAGCTCTATCACTGATTTGAAGAGATATAAAAATAAAAAACTTTGATGAAGAAAACAAAGAAGACAAAAAAGATTGATTTTTCTGATCATTGAATAAAACTATAAAATTTTATAAAGAACTAAAAGAGAAAAGAAGACTAAAAAATATACAAGATGAGGTTCTATTAATGATTGAAGAATGAAATCAAGTAGACGATGATATAAAATTAAAAAAACTTGAAAACGTTCATAAGTGACTAACAAAAGAACTCAATAACAAAGATATGATTTGATATGATATATATTGAAAAATACTTTGAGCCGATAAAATTTCAGGTGATACTTTTTGATTAGAAGAAACAAAGGACGATTATATATTCTTTATATGAGATGCAACATGACATGGTATTAGAGCTTGATTTATTATAACTATATTAAATAAAATATTAAGAGAAAATATTAAAAAAGCTTTTAATGAAATAGTGTTTTTAATAAATAATTGACTAAAACAAGACCTAAATTCAAGAAACTTCATAACCGGTATATTTTATAAAATTAAAAAAGAAAATAATTCTATGGAATATATTGGTATGGGACATGAACCTATGCTTATTTATAGAAAAAAAACTAATACTGTTGAAAAGCTTATAGCTGGTTGAATAGCTGGTTGAATCAGAATAATAAAAAATATAGATGATGTTAAAACAAAAAGCCTTGAACTAGATCAATGAGATATAATAATGGTATTTAGTGACTGAATAATAGAAAACAAGTGAATAAATTGAGATTATTATTGAATGGAGAAGCTAATTGAAGCTTTTACTACAGCAGCCTCAAATCAAGATGATATAAAAGTAATTTATGATTTTATACTAAATGATGTAAAACTTTTTAAATGAAGCTGACTTTTCAATGATGATGCAACTATGGTTTTTCTAAGAAGAAATGAAGAAAAAGATATAGTAAAAGAAGATGATAGTTATATAGAGGAAATCAAAAAAAGAGAATGATTATGAAAAAAAGAAATTAAGAAATTTAAGTGAAAAAATAAAGAAGAAATAGAAAAAGAAATAGAAAAAATAAGAAAGAAAAAAGAAACAGAAAGAGTAGTTAAATCTTTAGAAAACTTATGGTATACTTGAGAAGTATTAAGAGTTAAAGAAGAAGCTATAAGATTTATAAAAAAATGATTTATAGACAAAGAAATAAACTACTACCTGAAAAAAGCAATGGATAATGAAAAAACATATAAAGTAAATCAAAAAAATCAAAAACTTAGTATAAAATATAATATACTAAATGAGCTATTAAAAAAATGAGATACGAAAACAGTTATATCTGAGCTTGAAGATATAATTGCGAAAGATGGTAATGTATAAAATAATAATTTAAAATGTTTAAAGTTTGAAATAAATTCTTCGATTCTTACTGAAACTTCGATAATTCGAAGTTTATCAAGTTGCTTAATGAAGCTAAAAAACTTGATGAAAAGTGAGGTAAAAAGAAAGGTTGATGAGATATAGAAATCAACCTCTTTCAAAGTGTAAACAAAAAAGAAATGTGGGCTTTCATTAATAAATTTTCAATATTCGTAAACTCATGAATCGATGTTAAATGAGCATTATGAATACTAGTAAAACAGATTAAAAATCCATATCTAAAAAGGATATGAGTAGAAATGAAAGAAAACATAGATCATGGTATAAACATTAATGAAACTATGAACCATTATCCTAAGGTTTTTGACCCTTTAACTAATGCCCTAGTTTGAGTTTGAGAAAAAACATGACAACTTGGTAAGATATTAAATGAACTAGACCAAAACTTATTAGAAAACATAGAGTTAAAATGAAAAGTTAAATGAGCCATGATATATCCAATGGTATTATTATGACTAACTTTATGTATGGTTACATTTATGATGGTATTTATCGTACCAAGAATTACAGAGTCATTCGCTAAAGCTGGTAGTGAGTTACCTGCAATTACTCAAAAAGTAGTAGCAGTATCTGAGTTTATTAAAAACGATTATCTAATTCTTATACTTGTAATTGTATGAGTTATTGCAACTTTCAAAATAGTAAATTCTACTTATCCTTGAAAATTATTTTTTGCTAATTTAGCTATTAGATTACCTATATTTTGATTCGTAGTAAAACAATCAAACATAGTATACTTTATAAGGTCATTTACTATACTTTTGGATTCATGAGTTTTACTTCTAGAATCACTAAAAACTTCTAGTGAAGTAGTACCAAATCTAGTTTATAAAAGAGAACTTATAAGGATAAAAAATGAAGTTGAAATATGACTTACAATATCAAAATCTCTATGATTAAACCTAGACTATGAAGAATCAATTTATTTAAATAAACTCTTCACTGAAGAATTTGCTTATGTAGTAAGCACATGAGAAGAAACTTGAAGTTTATCAGATTCACTTAAAAAAGTTTGATACAACTACAATTGAGAATTAAAAAGATATATATGAAATATGTCTAGTATGATGGAACCGATTATTATCGTAATTGTAGGTGCCTTAGTAGGTACAATTATCGTTGCGATTATGGCACCTTTCTTTGAAATGTGAAAGGTCGCAAAATGAGTTTAATAATAAAAAATCTATATGTAAATATAGATTTTTTATTTATTTATTTTATAAAATATTACTAAAAAATTTTATAAAAATAAGTCTAGTAAATAATAAAAATACATTTGCTTTATATAGAGAAAAAAGATAAACTTGTTTAGTCTACAAATTAGACAATAAACTTTAAAATTTATTTTTGTATTTTATATCTTAATCTATTGTGAAATGAGAAATACAAAAAAAGCCTTTACATTGGTTGAACTTATAGTAGTTATTACTATACTTGCTGTACTTGGTACAATTGCATTCGTATCTTTACAAGGATATTCTGGTGAAGCTAGAGATAGTAAAAGACTATCTGATGTTAACAACTTATCTAAAGCTGTTAGTACTGAATTAGCTAGAGGTACTACTTTATCTAATTTATTTGCAACTCCATCATCTAGTGAAACTAAAACTATAAATGGTAATGCTACTTCTACTGGACAACAAGCAATTGCTAACTTTACTGCTCTTAAAATAGACGGTAATGACTTTAGAGATGATACTACTAACATAGATTACCCTGGTGCATATGCAACTGGTTGATCTGGAACTGGAGCATATAAATTTTTCCAATTTGGTACTATTTCTGAAGCTCAAAACTTACCAGTAGTTGTAGGTAACTATTACTTAATGGCAACTGGAGATTCAGTTGGTTTAATTGGTGCTGGTGCTGGTGCTCAAAATGGTTCAGGTGCTATATCTACTGTTCCTGGTTACTAATAAAAACTAGTAAAATAAAAAACAAAGCTTAAGCTTTGTTTTTTTATTTTGTTTAAAAAAGTGATTCTTGTACAAGTTTTGGATTATTTGAGTATTTAAGTCATTCTTCTTGATTTATTATTCATTTTTTTATGTATGAAACTATGTCAGTTTCAAGTAACTGCATCCCTTCCCTTGATCACATTTGTATAACAGAAGGGATTTGATGTAGGTCATTTTCTCTTATAAGGTTAGCTACTGCACCATTTTTTACTAGTATCTCTTTTGCCATAGTAACTCAAGTACCGTCTGATGTTTTTAAAAGTCTTTGAGAAAAAACAGCTATAAGAGAATCTGCAAGTTGTAGTCTTACTTGATTTTTATCTTCTCAAGAAAAACTATCTAGTATCCTAGTTATTGTTTGATATGCACTTCTAGTATGCAAAGTAGAAAAAACTATATGTCATGTCTCTGCTAATGTAAGAGCCATTTCTATCTCTTTTCTACTTCTCATTTCTCAAAACATTATCACATGAGGATTTTGTCTCATAGCTCAGATAAGAGCAGTTTCATAATCTGGTACATCTTTTCATATTTCTTTATGCTCTATTATAGAGCTTTTATGAGGATGTACATATTCTATTGGATCTTCTATAGTTATTATATGTTTTTTATAGTTTCTGTTTATATAGTCTATCATAGAAGCTAGAGTTGTAGTTTTACCTGATCATGTTGGACCTGTAACAAGTATAAGTCATTGTCATCTTTTTGTCACTTCCCTATATATATCTGGTAATCATAAATCATCTATATTTGGTATATCTGAAGTAAGCATTCTTATAACAATCATATAGTTAGAAAGTTGAAAAGAAATATTTGCTCTGAACCTTCTAGAACCATATGAAAATGAAAAATCTAGATTTCTTTCTCTAACCAAAGTATCATGTTGTTCTTCAGTGATAAGAGATTGTGCAAAATCAAATGTATCTTTCCATTTAAGTTTTTCAATACCATCATCCACCATTATTATGTCTCAACCAATTTTTATTCAAGGATATGTTCATTTTGTTATATACATATCACTACCTTCATTATCTATCATAACTTGTAAAAGTTGATCTCTCATAAGATGATCTTCTTTGATTACATTTTTCATATACTATATATATAATTAATAAACTTATAATTAGTATAT
>JAAZVM010000026.1 GCA_018623505.1 Patescibacteria group bacterium
ATCATGGTAGACTTGGTATATATGAGATAATTTCACTAAACGAAAAACTTAGAAATCTTATAAGAGAAGGAGCTAGTACTCATGAAATAATCAATGAAGCTAGAAATTGAGATCTAATCACGATGAAGGAGGATGGTATATTAAAAGCTCTTAAATGATATACTACGATCGAAGAAATTCTTAGAGTAATTTAATTAGTAAAAATATATTTATGAATGTAATACCAGGAGATGGATATGATAGTTCTGAATCATTATTGAGTGAAATAGAAAAATTAGAAATTTTATTAAAAGGATTAAAAGATTCAGAAGTAATAGATCAAGAATTAATAGATGAAATTTTATCTAATTCGTTAAATATAAGTTGAATTTTAACTCTTGATGATAGTAGAGATAATAATTCTATAACTATAAAAAAATCTAAAATTAAACCTAAACCTAGAGATAAATATAATCCTAGAGAACAACAATTGGAATTAGATCTAGAAAATAAATTGTTTTTTGAACAAATGAAAAAAGTGTTTAATGAATTATTATATTTAAATGATAATGAATTCAATTCATATACAAATCAAGATATAATAATAATTAATGGTTTTAAGTGGAGGCTAACAAAAGACAGTGAACAAAAAATACTTAGAATTTATAGAAAAAAAATAAAAAAAGTTATATCTTTAATAGAACACTTTTATTGAGTAGATAGTGAAATAAAGAGAGTTTTACATGAACTATGAAAATGTTCTTATTTTGATACTGATATTTTAAAATCTCACTTATCAAAGCCGTGATTGAAAAAATTAAAAAGTATATTAGAATCATAAAACAGATATGCTTTGTTTTTTAATTAAGTTATACTCTATGTTTATAGCTATTAGTTTTCAGTCTTCTGACCAAAGTCAGCTTCAAGATTCTCAAGGAGATAGTTTTATATCTGTATAGATTTTATCTCACTCTATTTTTACTATAGTTCATTGTTTTTCTCAAAAGTAAAAACTATAAGTTTTTACCTTATCTCATACTTTATAGTTTTTGCTATAAAGTATTTTTTTTCATATATTTTCTTTTGTTTCTATCATAGCTAAGTCTTTTGCACTATCTTTTTTTATAACTTTTCAAGTTATAGTTTTTTCTCAAATTATTATACTTATCTCTTCTCATATACTTCAAACTCAGTGATTTGCAGTTACTATTGAGTTTTTTCAAACTATAATTCAGCTAAGTTTCGAGTTATTTATATAGTTATTATTATCTAGTATTGCTTTCTCACTATCTTTTAAATCAAACTCTTTTTCTACTTTTACAGTTAACTCTTTTATATCATCATTTTTAAATAGATAAAAAAAACTAAGTCATAGGACTATTATGATTAGCTGAACAAGAAGTGAGTATAGGAAAAATTTCTTCATAATTTTGTATAAAAATATTTTACATTGTATTTTTTTTATTATACTTTTAAAGTTAAAATTTAAAAAATATAATTATGAAAATAAGGATAAAAACTTCAGATGGAGAAGCTTTAAATTATGAATCAAAATGAGCTTGTGCTTTTGATTTTAAATCAATAGAAGATGTTACTTTTGCTCCTTGAGAGTTCAAACTTATAGAAACATGAGTAGTTATAGAAACTCCAAAATGATATGTACTTCAAATTCAACCAAGAAGTTCTACATTTAAAAAACACTGACTTATGCAAGTAAACTCTATTTGAGTTATTGATCAAGATTATTGTGGAGAAAATGATACTATAAAATTTGCATATATAAATATGACAGATAAAGAGCAACATATAGAAAAATGAACTAGAATCGGTCAATGAATGTTTTTAAAAGTAGAAATTGCAGATTTTGAATTAGTTGAAAAAATGGAAAATGATGATAGAGGTTGATTTGGTTCAACTTGAGTAAAATAAGACTTTTAAAAGTCTTATTTTTTTGTTATATAATGACTTAAGTGTTATCATATATATAATTACAATTTATAAATCTATATGGAGACTTTTTTAAATCTTACAAATACTTGGGTTTGATACATTTGTCTTTTCATTTTTTTTGTTTCATATTATTTTATATCTAGAGAAGAAAGATATCATCTAAACAAAGCAAAACCAGCACTTTTAGCAGGTACTAGTATGTTTATAATTATATGAATTTACTTTGTTTTAAATTGACTAGATACTAATATATTAAGACAAGAAACAGAAAATCTTATAATAGAGATTTCAGAAATCTTTTTCTTTTTACTTGTTGCTATGACTTTTATAGAAGTTATGGTAAATAGGTGAGTTTTTGAAGTTTTAAAAAGAAAATTAGTTTATCACTGATATAGTTTTAGACAATTATTTTGGATACTAGGTTTTTTAGCTTTTTTCATATCTCCACTTGCTGATAATTTAACTACAGCTCTTATCCTTTCTACTGTAGCTATTCACCTTACTAAAGACCCTAAGATTGTAGTTCCTATGGCTATAAATATAGTAGTTGCATCAAATGCATGATGATCTTGGAGTCCTTTTTGAGATATAACTACACTTATGGTTTGGTCATCTTGAAAAGCTGAGTTTTTACAGTTTTTATATATATTTCCAGCTGCATTTTTAGGTTGGTTATTAACATCTTTTTTACTTTCATTATATATTCCTAAAGATATAAAACCAGAATTAAAAAATAAGATACTAAACCTAAAACTAAAATCATGAGCTAAAAAGGTTATATTTTTATGATTATTTACTATTTTTATATCCGTTGTAATTGATCAATACTTCAATATACCAGCTATGTGGTGAATGATGTTTTGACTTGCTTTGCTTCACTTAGTACATTATCACTCGAAAAAATTTCACAAAGAAATAGGTTTTGATATATATAAAAATATGAAAAAAACAGAGCTTGATACTCTGCTTTTCTTCTTTGGTATTCTTTCTGCAGTTTGAGCCTTGGATTTCTTGTGATACCTACACTATATAGTAGTTTTTTATGAAAACGTTTGATTAAATGCTGCAAATATAATTACTGGAATGCTTTCAGCAATAGTTGATAATATACCTGTAACAAGTGCAGTTTTGAAATCAGAAATTGATATGTGATTAAATGATTGGCTTTTTATGACTATGACTGTAGGTATATGATGAAGTCTTATAAGTTTTGGTAGTGCTGCTTGAGTTTGAGTTATGTCAAAGATGAAGGGAATATATACTTTTTCTTCTCATATTAGATATTTTCATATAATCTTTTTATGATATATGGCTTCTATATTTATATTTTTCTTACAAAATTATATAGTATCCATTATAAAATAAAATCTTAATGAAATTCATTAAGATTTTATTTTGTTTACAAGTTCAGATACATCTTTTACTTTTACTATTTCTACTTTCTTAGAGCTTATATCACAATCTGGTATAAAGACTTTTTTAAATCACATTTTTTCAGCTTCTTTTACTCTTTTTTCAAGATGTACTGGTTTTTTGATTTTACCAGTTAAAGATATTTCTCATATATATATACTATCTTTTGATACTTTTTCGTTTGATTTACTAGATATTATAGAAACAGCAAGAGATAAATCTATACCTGGTTCTTCAATTTTTAATCATCTAGCTATATTTGTATATACATCATAAGCTTCAAGTTTTATGCTTGAGTATTTTCCTAGTACAGCAACTATCAAATCTAGTTTTGATGAGTTTACTCATCTAGCACTTCTTTTAGGGTATCCAAACTTAGTATATGTAGTTAGGCTTTCAGTCTCTACTATAAGAGGTCTAGTTCACTCTATAGTAATAGAAAGACTTGATCATATGGTATCTTCTTTTGAGTTTACAAATTCAAGTCATGGATTTTTTAGGTCTTCTAATCAATTCTCGTTCATAGAAAAAATAGCTATTTCACTAGTAGGTCAAAACCTATTTTTAAGAGCTCTTAAAATCCTTAAGTTATCATACTTATCTCACTCAAAATAAAGTACAGTATCAACCATGTGTTCTAGAGTTTTTGGTCAAGCTAGATTTCAGTCTTTATTTATATGTCAGATTATAAAAACAGCAGTATTTGTTTTTTTAGCATAAGCAACAAGTAAATCTGTTATAAATCTTACTTGGCTTATACTTCAAGCTACTCAAGTTATATTTTTAGAGTGCATTACAGATATAGAGTCTATAACTAGTATATCAGTTTTATTTTTACTTAGAGTTTCAAGTATATCTTCTATACAGCTTTCAGCTAGTAGCTTCATATTATCTCAAACTACTCAAAGTCTTTTTGCTCTATCAGCTATTTGGTAGCTTGTTTCTTCTCAAGAGATATATATGATTTGCTCTTTTACTTGTTTTGCAAGTCATAGAGTTATAGTTGATTTTCAGATACCAGGTTCTCATGATAAAAGTACAACTCATCATGGAACGATTCATCATCAAAGTACATTGTTTAGTTCGCTTGAGTTTGTCTTGATTTTTACTTCTTTGTTTTCACTTATTACTTCACTTAAACTTTCTAGTTTTTTAGCTTCTCACTTTTCTCAAACTCAGTTAAGTTTTGCTTCTTTAAACTCTTTTAAGCTATTCCACTCTTTACAAAAACTACATTGACCAGTCCATTTTAGGCTTTCATTTCAGCATTTATCACAGATATACATAAGAGTTTTGTTATACTATAATTACTTAAAGTATATAAAAAGTGTATAAAAAATCAAAACTTTTGCTAATTATCTTTTTTTAGATACTATTTGCTGGATATTATATATAAAAATATTTTATGAAAGAATTAATAGTTTGAAGATTTCAATGATGAGCTAATTTTTGATTTTTGATACCAGAAGATAGGGATTATTATGGTTGAGATTTTTATGTAAATAAAGTTAACTTTTGAGAAGCAGTTGATGGAGATAAGGTAGAATGAGTAGAGATAAAAACTAAATGAAAAAAACCAGAAGTTAAAATAGTAAAAGTTTTTTGAAAAGAAAAGTCAGCAACTATAAACCACTATGTAGAATGAATTTATTCTGCAGGAGATGGTAACTTTTGATTTATAGATGTAGAAGTACAAGAAAAATGATTTTTTGTACACTGAAAAAACAGTAAAAATGCAAAAGACTGAGATAAAGTAAAGGCTAGAATAGTTGATTTCAAAGGTAAAAAAGAGGGAATTATAGAAAACATATTTGAAAATAAAAATGAAACTCTAGTATGAAAATACAAAGATATGTGATCTTTTGGTTTTGTACTTACTAAAGACTCAGATATATTTATAGCAGGTCTTAGAAGAAATGGTGCAGAGGAGTGAGATAAAGTAGAAACAAAGATAATAAAAACATGATGAAAAAACCCAGAAGGTATAATTTTAAGAGTACTATAAAAGCTACGCAATATGCGTAGCTTTTTCTTATGCTTCAGTTACTTCTCAATTGCTAAAATCTATTTTGTAGTTTAAAGGAATACCATTTAAATTTTCTTGAGAATAATATAAGAAATTTCAATTTATTTCTATATCTGTTCATTTAACTCTTCTATATGGAGCTACTTTATTTATACACTTTATTTCTATTTTATAATTATTTTGACTTATTTTTAAAACCATTCATTTATTTACATGAACCCAATCTGTATAGTCAACTCTTTCATATCAAAACTCACTTATAATTCAGACTTTTTCATTTCTAGTTCAATCAAGAAAATATATTCACTCTATCATCTTTTCTCATATATAAAAAATCTCATCACTATCAAAGATAACCTCTCATTTATTTTTATCTATAAGTATATATCTTCAAGATTTTAGATTTCTTCATACTTCAAAATAATCATTTCAATCTATAACTTCATAATAATAATTATGGTCTTTAGTAGTTTCAGTTCTAGATTTTTTTAAATCAGAAAACCTCTGATGTGTTTCATTATCTCAATTATAATCAAAGTTATTATTTGATTCAGATCTATTTCTTTTTTTTCTGCTTTTATCTTCAGTATGAAGAAATCAATATGTTACTCATCAATCTCTATGATACTGTTTTCAATCTTTTTTTAATATTTGCATTACTTTTATGCTGTGTATGAATTCTACAATTGTAATTCTTATATTTCAAAATGATACTTTTTCTCTATCTTCTTTCCCTATATTTAAAGAATCGGTATACTCTTCATAAGCAACTTCAAACTCACTATCATTAATTAATTCTTTAAAATTTTCTATCTCTCTATTTGTTAAACTTTCATCTTTCTTTTTTATCCTATTATATATTTTTAATATTTCCTTTCTATTTGAAAGTCACATTGATTTTAATATCTTTCATAAATGATTTGATGCAGCTTTTGATTCTACTACTTGTTCAGTATTTTCACAATTTATATTTAAAGCACTTTCACTCATAAAAAATAAT
>JAAZVM010000027.1 GCA_018623505.1 Patescibacteria group bacterium
TATCCTTATTTAGAGTACTAGAAATTTGCATAAAAAAAGTAAATATGAGAAAATAATAGAGTATTTATAAATAACTCTATTTTTTTATGAATAAATTTATAATTTTTATATCACTTTTTTTCCTACTTTGATGAATAAATCAAAGTTTTTCTGCTTGGTATGATTTTAAACAAGTAACAGCTTCTTGAGAATGTCCTAATGATTCAGATACTACTTGATGAAAATTTGAATTTAATGTTTGAACAAATTTAAATTGATCGTCAGTTTGTGGTACAACAGTTTCAAATTGAAAATATTTATGTGACCATGCTGTAGATAGAAATAATGATTGAAAAATCACTACTGCTGACTATACAAGTACTACAAGCAATCAAAAATCAAGTTGAGTTTTGTCATGAAATAAAATGAATTGTGCTAAATGGGATGCTCAAAATCCTACAGCCTGATATGCTATATCTTGATGAACTACTACAAATAATACATGGTCAAATTCTAATGTAACTGTTAGTGCAACTTGTAGTGATACTTGATGAAGCTGATGTGATACTACTTCTTATCAGTATAGAGAATCTGATTCAAATTTTACTTGTAATTCTTCATGAATATGGAATACTGGAACTTCGAAAACATATTCACCATCTAATGAGACAAATTTAGTAAAATATATATGTTTTAGAGTAAAAGATATTGCTGGAAACTGATATGCTTATAGTAACGTTGCTACTGTTAAAATAGATAAAAAGATTCCAAAAATTATAGATATAACTAATAATGTACCACTTGACTTACTAGCTAATCATAATTATAATTATAATTTTTCTGTATGAGTTAATGGAGGTTCACCTATTGATTCTATTAAAATAGAAAAAGAAAAAGATATTGAACCAAATGATCCATATGAACCATGGGATGACTATTATACAGATGATTGTGATAGTTGATCATGTAATGTAATTTGGGATATTTCTGAAGTAGATAATTTTAGAGAATCAGATTTATCAAGAGAGTATAGCTTTACCATAACTGAAATATGTGATGAAGCATGAAACTGTTGGACTTGAAGACAATCTTATAATCATAATGTGTATGCAAATACAGAATCTATTAATACAACTATAATATCAAGTTCTTTAACATCTTGAAATATAGCAGATGGTATAGCTAGGCCATTAACTATTAATTTGAAAGATAATTATTTTAATACGATAATTCCAGCTAGCTGAATAAACAGAACAGTAGATTTTAATTTTGATGTAGATAATAATGACTATCAAGATCAATATGGTAGAAATGGAAATTGAGTATACATAAAATCACCAAATGATTCTACTTTTTCTAATTCTATACCGATATGAGAAAATACTACTCCTTATGAAAATATAATATCTACCGATTGAAATTATACTTTTGATTTTAAAGTTTATGCTCCTACAGGCAGCTGATATTATTTTGATATAAATAGTATAACTTACGATATAAATCAAAATAATTTTGATGACAAAATAGATCAAGGTATTTCAAATTCTAATATTTCATTTAATTTTGCTCCATTATTTACTACTGAGTTTATATGAGAACAAAATGATAATTGATTTAAAATAGGACAAGTTCAAACATGAAGCTTGAATATAACAAAAGAAAATACAAGTATCATAACTTCAAATCTAAATACTTATCTTGAATTTTGACAATATAATAATCCAGATCATGATACTCATCCAAACTTAGATTTAAGCTATGATAACTGAACTATTATAAGTGAATGACATAAATCAACAGTTTCTTCAAATACTAATTTTTCTTCATCAACTTGAAGTAATACATTTATTACTTATATGACACAGTCATGATCTGTTGATAATTCACCAGTTTATCTTTCTAGTCATGCATCATATACCATTGATTGAAAAGATATAGTTTTAAATACAGATGTTATATGAATGGATCATTATTACTGAACTGCAAACTGAGACTCTTCTGTTTCTTTTGATTGAATAAAGATAGTATGAAATACAAATAGTAAATACTCAGATGAAATAATAGAGGGAGAAGAATGAGATAATTATAGTTTAGTTTGAAACTTGGATAAAGCATATATGCAACAGTTTATAAGAAAAAATGCATATAGTGTTATAAATACAGTTACTCCTGATAATTGAACCAACTCAGTTGCAAACTTGGACTTATCAAATAATGAATCATGAGTTGAATTATGAGAAAATATATTATATTTTTGAAAACTATGATGAGCAAATGTATTAAGTTCTAATTCTCAAATAAATTATAGCTGAAAGAAAACTTTACTTATACATGGTTGAAATTTATATATAAGAAATAATATAGTCGCAAATAACTTAAGTAGTGATATACTAGGTATTATAGTCATACAAGACCAAGAAGGTAATGGTTGAAAAATATATGTACACCCAGATGTAGCTAGGTTAGATGCTGTAATGTATGCAGATAAGGCACTACTTAGTTATGATTGAAATGAACTTAGTCCTTTAAATTGAGGTACATCAAGTTATTTAAATAATCAATTGTTTATAAATTGATCTATATTTTCAAACAATACTTTATGAGGTTCTGTTAATAATATTTGTCCTTATTTTATAGCAAATAGTGATTGTGATAGTAATACATCTCAGTATTATGATTTAAATTATTTGAGAAGGTGAGATGATAATAAATATGATTCTAGTTATGATGATTATCCTATAATCATAGAGTATAATCCTTTAATTCAAAATAGTCCACCACCACTTTTCTTAAATAAAAAATAAAAAATCCCTTATGGGATTTTTTATTTTTTAGAAAAATTTTATCTTATCAGCATTTGGATGTTCTCTTAATTTTTCAAGTGTTTTAGCTTCAATTTGTCTGATTCTTTCTCTAGTTACTCAGAATTCTTTACCTACTTCTTCAAGAGTATGTACATCTCAACCATCTAAACCAAATCTCATTATTATGATTTTTCTTTCTCTAGGAGTAAGGAAATCAAGCATTTCATATAGATTGTCTTTTAGTAGATTCATATTTGTTTGAGAATCTGGAGTTGGGTTTTTATCATCTTCTATGAAATCTCATAGAGAAGTATCTTCTTCTGATCATACTGGAGAATCAAGAGATAATATATCTTGAGATATTCTCATTATTTGTCTTACTTTTCTTATGTCCATATCTAGTTCTGTAGCTAGTTCTTCCATAAGAGGTTCACGAGTAAGTTCTTGAGTAAGTCTTCTATAAGTATGAGTAAACTTGTTTATAGTTTCTATCATGTGAACAGGGACTCTTATCGTTCTAGCTTGATCAGCTATTGCTCTAGTTACTCATTGTCTTATCCACCATGTAGCATAAGTAGAAAACTTAAATCATTTATCTGGATCAAATTTATCTACAGCTCTAAAAAGTCATACATTTCATTCTTGGATTAGATCTAGTAAACCTAAACCTCTTCACATATATTTTTTTGCTATAGATACTACAAGTCTTAAGTTCGCAGCTGCTAGTTTTTTTCTAGCTTCCATACTTCATGCTCTTATTTGTTTACCTAAGTCTATTTCTTCTTCACTAGAAAGTAGCTCAACTCTACCTATTTCGTTTAAGTACATTCTGATAGAGTCATCACTTATTTCTGATAGTGAAACACTAGATTTATCTTTTTTCTTTTTATCATCTTTAGAAAAAAGAGCTTCTTTTTCCATAGTATCAACTATATCTATTTCTAGTTGTAGAAATCTAGTATAAACTTCATCAAGTAAGTCTAAATCTTCTTCAGCTTTTGGTATAGCTGCCATAACTTCATCTTGAGTTACGCTTCAGTCTTTTTTACCTTTTTTCATTAATGCTTGTATTCATTCTGGCATTCATTCAAGCATTTTTTCAGGTACTTTTACGTCTATGAATTCTGTTATTCATTTTCAAAGTCTTCTTTTATCTTCACTTCTATCTTTTGGAAGCTTATTTAATCATTTTTCTTTTTTTAAAGCTAGTATTACTTCATCATCATCTTCTATATCTTCTTCATCCATATTTTTTAAATCTTCTTCGCTTGGTTCCACATCATCATCCATTTCATCTTCAAACTCTTCTTCTAAATCATCTAGTGAAACCTCTGATTCAACATCACTAACTTCTTCTATTTTTATTTTAGGTTTTTTCTTTTTTTCATTTTTTTCAAAATCTATTATATCTTCTTCTGATACTCCTACTTCTTTAAGTATATTCATATCTAAATCATCTAGTGAAATTTCTTCTATATTATCTTTTTTATTGTCTTTTTTAGCAGCCATTTAGCTTTAAGTTAGTATATATAAAAATATTTTACTTTTTCAATAACACAAAAAACTTCCTTAATTACAATTTTTTAAGGGAGCAAAAAATATTATTTTGTTTTTACATTTATTTTAGCCGTTTTATTATATAAAAAAAAGGGTATTAATCAAATTTATTTAATACCGCTTTTTTTAGCTATAGAAATAAGTTTACTATACTCTAGAAGAGCATTGTTATTTCATAAGTCTATTTCAGATTTTAGCCTTTCAACCTCTTTTTTGTATATTTCTCTATTTAGTGACCATATGACCTTTGATAGTTCATCTTTTATGTGCTCAGAATTTTCATGTTCAGATTTAGTTTCTATTTCTAGAGATATTCATTTATATTTTTCCTTTTTA
The DNA here is from genome assembly GCA_018623505.1 of Patescibacteria group bacterium. GTDB lineage: Bacteria > Patescibacteriota > Gracilibacteria > BD1-5 > UBA6164 > JAAZVM01. The sequence continues at coordinate 4,677 of JAAZVM010000027.1, forward strand.
TCAAGTTCTAGTTTCTGTATATATTCACCTCATGATTCAAGCAAATTTTTTAGATCTTTTCAAATACTATCAGGAAATAGTAATTTTTCTTTTATTATTTTGCTATATTCTTTATCTATTATACAATATCATATAACATACTCTTCAGCTGTGTATAATTTTTTCTTTTCTTCTATTTGCATTTTACTTGCTTGATGTCTGAATCTTATCTTGTTGAAAGTATCATAGATTATATTTTGATTTATATTTAAAAGTTTAGCAACTTCTTTTAGATAAAAATCCTTTTCTATATTATCAGAATAGCTCTTAATTATATCAAGTAATTCTATCAATAACTTTCTTTTATCATCTATGGAGTTTATATCAAACTTTGATTTTTTGATATAAAATCAAATAGGAGTTAGAGCATTTTCTATGTACTCTGAAAAATCTTTTCAAGAGCTTATTATTTCGTCAGGATCTTTTCAATTTGGAAGAGAAATAATTTTTACTTCAAAACCTTCGTTTTTCATTTTTTCTAGACTTGCTTTTGTCGCTTTTTCTCAAGCAGAGTCTCAGTCAAAACATAGGTATACTTTTTTAGTAAGCCTTTTAATAAGAGTAAGATGTTTTTCAGTTAAAGCTGTTCCAGAAACGGCTACAGAGTTTAAAAATCATCATTTATTTAAAGCTATTACATCCATATATCATTCACATATGATTATATAATCAAGCTTTGTTACTTGGCTTCTAGCATTGAAAAGATTATATAGTATATTTGATTTATCATAGATTTTTGAAGCAGGGGAGTTTAAGTATTTTGGTTCTCATTTTCAGTGAATCCTACCTGCAAAAGCTACAAAGTCTCATCTAGAGTTTTGTATAGGGAAAATTATCCTGTCTATAAATTTATCCTTTTTTGATCTTATATCTAGAAAAATTTGAGAATCTTCTATTTGAGAATCTTCATATCATTTATTTTTTAGATAGTTATATAGATTTAAACCAGAGTCACTATATCAAAAATTGAAATTATTTATTATATCTTCATTTAGTCATCTATCATATAAGTATTTTTGTATCTCTGGATAATTTTTTAAAGCATTTTTATAATAATTTGTAGTATCTTTATAAAGAGAATACATGTTTTTTTTCTCTTGAAACTTTTCTTCGTTGAAGTTTGTATTTACTTTTATACCTGTATAGTTTCAAAGTATCTCAATAGCATCTTTAAATTCACAATTTTCTATATCCATTATAAACTTAATAGCTCATCATCATTTATGACATCCAAAACAATAAGCTAATTGTTTTGCAGGACTTACTACAAAGCTAGGAGTTTTTTCATTATGACCAGGAAAAGGACAATTACATTTGTAATTTGCCCCTGCTTTTTTTAGACTAGCATATTTTCATACTAGGTCTACTATATCTATTGATGATTCTAATTCTTCGCTAATTCACATTTATTTTAAGTATTATCTTGAGTTAAAAAATCTGATTTTAATTCATGTATTTTTAAAAATTTAATTAATTTTACTTTCATATCTATTATATCTTTTTTTATTTTTACCCAAACTTTTTTTAA
>JAAZVM010000028.1 GCA_018623505.1 Patescibacteria group bacterium
ATCTGATGAATCAGGAATAGTTTTTCAAAGATTCTTTAGAACTAATCAATATAAAAAATTAACTAGAACTATTGAAAAAAATGAATAAACAATGAAGAAAAATATATTAAGAACAAGTTTTATAAATGATACTAATATTTTCATTTTATTACTATTAAAAATATAATAATATTATTATAGAAAAATATAACTTTTTGTAAACCCTAAGAGTCTTTCATAGATTCTACTCAAGCAGTTATTTCAGAAACCTCACTTGTAATAGCTGATTGTCTAGCTTTATTATACTTTAAAGTTAGATTTCAAGCTATTTTATTTGCACTATCTTTTGCATTTTTCATTGCAATCATTCTTGAGCTATGTTCTGAAGCTTTAGCATTAACCAAAGTATCAAAAAACATCATATCAAGCAACATAGGAACAACCTCATTTATAAATTGAGTTTTTGAAGGTTCAATATCATAAGAAATCCCATTTTTTACTGCTTCTACCTCTTTATCTATATCATAATGATCTTCCAATATAGAGTATAAATATTTTTTAATATCTTCTGATTCAATTGGTAAACTTACTTTTGCAACAGGTATTTGTTTAATTGTATTTACATAGAAATTGTAGAAAACAACTACTTTGTTGTATTTACCAGAAAGAAATTCATCTCTCATAAGTTCAGATATTTTTTTTGTGAAAACTGGATCTAAAACATCAGTAAAATCATCACTAAAGTCTGCCAATAGATTATTTCATGTTTTTGCAACAAATCATGCAGCTTTTTTTCATACAGCTATAAAATCTAACTCTTCTCCAGTTTCTTTCATATATGAATTAACTTTTTTCATAACATTTATATTGTAACCTCAACATAATCATTTGTTTGAAGTAACAACAACTGCTAGAGTTTTTCATTTTTCATTATTTGCTGAAAACATAGGGTTATCAGCTAGATAATCTTCAACTCTCAAGAAAATTTTCATCATCTCTAATACAAAATTTCTTTTTTCAAGAGCTAAATCTTGAGCTTTTTTCATCTTTACAGTTGAAATAAGCTCCATAGCCTTAGTGATTTTTCATGTGTTTTTTATAGAACCAATTTTTCTTTTTATTTCTTTAGCATTTGCCATAAAAAATTTTTATTATTTATATAATTCTACAACTTTTTTAATTACATCAACTAGTTTAGCTTCAGTTTCTTCTGTAATTTGATTTTCTTTTCTAATAGATTCAAGAATTGTTTTTTCTTCATCTAAAGAAGTGTATAAATCTTGTTCAAATTTAGTTACCTTACTTGCATCAATTACATCTAGATAACCTTTAGCACCAGCATATATAGAAGCTATTTGTTTTGGAACAGTAACAGGAGAATATACATCTTGTTTTAATAATTCCATCATTCTAGACCCCCTATCAAGTTGAGCTTTTGTATCAGCATCTAAATCAGAAGCAAATTGTGAAAATGCAGCTAATTCTCTGTATTGAGCTAAGTCTAATTTTAGAGTACCAGATACTTTTTTCATACCTTTTATTTGAGCAGCTCATCATACTCTTGAAACTGATAATCATACATTAATTGCTGGTTTTTGACCTGCATTAAAAAGATTTGATTCTAAGAAAATTTGACCATCTGTAATAGAAATTACATTTGTAGGTATATAAGCAGAAACATCTCAAGCTTGAGTTTCGATAATAGGTAAAGCTGTCATTGAACCAGCACCTAATTCATCGTTTAATTTTGAAGCTCTTTCTAATAATCTAGAGTGAACATAAAATACATCTCATGGATAAGCCTCTCTACCTGGTGGTCTTCTTAATAATAATGACATTTCTCTATAAGCATTTGCTTGTTTAGATAAATCATCATATATAATTAATGAATGTTCTTTGTTAAACATGAAGTATTCAGCCATAGCACAACCTGCATATGGAGCTAAATATTGCATAGCAGCAGGAGAAGATGCTCAAGCAGCAACAACTATAGTATAATCCATAGCTCCTCTTTTTCTTAATTCTTCAACTATTCTGGCAATTTTACCTTCTTTTTGACCAATAGCTACATATACACAAGTAACTCATTGACCTTTTTGATTAAGTATAGCATCGATAGCTATTTGAGTTTTACCAGTTTGTCTATCACCAATAATAAGTTCTCTTTGACCTCTACCAATTGGAACTAAAGCATCAATAGCTTTTATACCAGTTTCCATAGGTTCGTGTACAGATTTTCTAGACATAACACCTGTAGCAACTCTTTCAACTGGATAGTTTTCATCAGATTTGATATCACCTAAACCATCGATTGGATTACCTAAAGCATCAACAACTCTACCTACTAAACCTTTTCAAACTGGAACCTCTAAAACCTTACCAGTAGAAAATGCTTTTTCTCATTCTTTTATAGAGTTAAAACCAGATAAAACAACTACTCAAACAAAGTGTTCTTCTAAATTTAAAGCTATACCTTTAGCTCATGATTCAAATTCAACTACTTCATTATAAGCAACTTCACCTAAACCTGAAACCTTAGCAACACCATCTCACAAATAGAAAACTTCTCAAACATTACCTACTTCTGGATTCATAGAAGTAGAATCAATTCTGTTTTCTATATCATTTATTATATTTTGTAATAAGTCTTTTGACATAGTAAAATATTTATATTAATAAATTATATTATTTTTTAATTTTTCTTTCAATTTTATCATAACTAAGGTCTACAACCTTATCATCTAAGTAAACTTTAATTCATCATTTTAAACTATCTTTTTCTATTAGCTTTATATCTTCTTTAGATACATCTAATCAGAACACTGTTTTATAAACTTTTATAGATTCTTCTAAGACAATGTCTTTGTTTAAAACTGTAAAATACTCTACATGGTAATCAGATTTACCAGTTTTAATTTTTTCATAAACAACTTTTCATCTATTTCATAGCTGTTTATTTAAGTCTCTATAAAGTTTAACCTCTTTTAATAGCTCTTTTAAGTCTTTTAAATCAAGACTTTCTATATTTGGATTAATTATAGACATATTTTTATTATTTAGTTAACAAATCTAATTCTTTATCTAAAAAGTCTTTATTAGCCTCAGATTTAGAGAATAATTTAGAACTTAACTTTAGAGATAAATCTAAAATCTTATTTCTCATATTATTTTCCATATCTAACCTATCTTTTTCTATATTAGTTTTTGCACTTTCTATAATATACTCCGCTTCTTTTTCTGCTTTTTCAAGTGATTTAGCAGTATTTTGTTTTGAAAGTTCCTCAGCTTTTTCTTCTATTTCTGAAGCTTTAACCCTAGCATTAGCAAGAATTTCCTCTACTTCTTTTTCTGCTCTTTCGATTTTTTCTTTAGCTAAATCTTCAGCCTCTTCTGAAGCCTTAAGATGTTTTTTTCTTTCTTCCAAAAGATTAGCTAATTTTTCTCATAAAAAATATCTAAAAGCAAAAAATAATATTCCGAAATTGATTATAGCAGCTAAAACCAAACCTAAACTTAAATTTTCCATATTATTTTTTAAATTATATATTAAAAGATTAACCTATTATCCTAAAAGCTATAAGTAAACCATATATAGCAACAACTTCAACTAACGCAACAAATAACACCATAAATGCAAGAATTTTACCCCTAGATTCTTGATCATTATTTATCCCTTGAATAGCTCATTTTATAATTAAACCTTCTCAAATTCATGCTCATAAACCAGCTAATCATATAGCTAATCATGCAGCAACTGATGCAAAACCAGCTAATCATAAAGTAGCTAATAATTTAAATGAAACAACTAGAGCATATATTGCAGCTGATTCTACTAATGCTACTCATAATATAGAAACAGTTAACATAAAACTTATCATAGAAGGGTTTTTTCACATAGTTTTCATTGATTCTTCTGAAAGATATCATCTACCTATACCTACTCACAAACCAGCCAATCAAATTGCTAATCATGCTCACACAAATAATAGAGAATCTACTCATTCTGGATTTATACCAGATATATTAAATGCAACTATAAGCCCATATATAGCAGTAACTTCAACTAAAGCTACAAATAACACCATAAATGTCATAAGCTTACCTTTGATTTTTGGATTCCTAGCTATAGCAGACATAGAACCTGAAATAAGAATTCATTCTCAAACTCATGCTCACAAACCGGCTAATCAAATTGCTAAACCTGAACCAATTGCAGCATACATAGATAAATCCTTTCCAAAAACATCAAACGCAACAACTAAACCATATATTGCAGCTGATTCTACTAATGCTATACCAAGTATAGTAACAGTCAAAAAGAATGAAATCATTTTTTCTTGTTTTGACATAACATCCATTGCCTTATCTGCAAGTATACCTTCTCATATAGAAACTCATAAACCAGCTAATCATATAGCTAATCACATACCTATGAATGCCTCTGAAGAAAAAGTAGGATCTCCTAAAATTTTAAACGATATAACTAAACCATAAATTGCAGCCGATTCTACTAATGCAACAAATAAAACCATAAATGTCATAAGTTTTGTCCTAAGCATAGGTTTTTTAGACATAGCATTAATTGCACCTGCCATAAGCTTTCATTCTCAAATTCATGCTCATAAACCAGCTAATCATATAGCCAATCATGCTCATACAGAAGCAGCCATAGTTAAATCCTCCATTCAGATAATTCTAAAAGCAACTATTAAACCATATATTGCAGCTGATTCAACTAATGCTATACCAAGTATAGTAACAGTAAGAAAGAATCATGATAATTCTTTATTTTTTCACATTGCTTCTACAGAAGCTTTTCATAGTATTCATTGACCGATAGCAACTCAGATTCATGATAATCAAATTGCTAATCAAGCTCACACTAAACTAACTAAATCCATATATAATTAAATTAAATTTTAATAAACATATTTTAATGCACTTTTGCTACCTTTATAAATATAGCAATCAAAAGTGGAAAAACAAGAGCTTGTATTAAAGCCACAAGTAATCATTGTAAATGAAGTATTATTGGAAATAATACTGGAAAATTTATAGTTTTTGACTCTCAAAATAAACCAGTAATAAATCAAGAAACTGATCAAGTTAATAACTCAACACCTCATAAAAGCATAGCTAAAAGCAATCAACCAGAAGTTATATTACCAAAAAGCCTAAATGAAAGAGATATAATTTTTGCTATATGTCATACAATTTCTAATAATCATAAGAAAACTGAAATAACTATATCAAAAAATTTAACCAATAAATATAAAGGAATATCTACATACTTATTAAGTTTTCATTTTTCATATGGTATATAATCCTTTCATAAAAAAGGAACATATTCATATAAAGCCTTAGCTATACCTAAAAATGCAAATTGTTCATATATAACGATAATAACTCAGATAATAGCCATAGCTACATTGAAATTTATATCTGAAGTAGGTATTTGTATATAGTGGAATAAAATAGCTTCCCCCTCTTCTTTTGGAAATCAAACTCAAGCTATTTCTAAAACAACTCATAGTAAGTTTGAAATCAAAATAACAAAAAACATACCTGTTATATAAAGCTTAGTCCATTTTTTTTCGTCTTTTCAAAGTATATCTTCAAAAAACTCATATACTTTTTCATATAAAAAATCAAAAAGTATTCACATTTTAGACTTTGGCATATACCTTATTATATAATACAAAAATAGTATTAATAACAATACGGTAAACGTCCCCACAAAATATGGGTTAAGCACTGAGTGTGATTCACCTCAATGACTTACATAAGCTCACAAAAAGTCTCAAAACAAACTTTTTATAAAGCTAATATAATTCTCATTCATACTGTATTAAAAAATTATACAAACTAAATAAAACGGGAAAAGTATAGTTAACAGACCAAAAAAAGCAAATAAAAAAATATTTTTTTATTTGCTTTTTAGCTTTAAAATAGAGAATAAAATCTTGCATAATATTTTTATTTTACAAAAAATCAAGTGTTAAAAAATTTTGTTTTTTATAAAAGTATTTTAAATGCAATAACTAATCAATAAATAGCTGCAGATTCAACTAGTGCTACTCATAGAATCATAAATGTTAATAACCTAGTTTTATAGCTTGGATTTCTTGATATAGCATCATATGTTCATCAAACCATAAATCATTCTCACATACCAGCTCATAATCAAG
>JAAZVM010000029.1 GCA_018623505.1 Patescibacteria group bacterium
GTATAACTTTTTTATTATTTTTTATAGAATTTTCTATAGCTTCAAGCAAAGTATTTGAAAGATATTTATTAACTTTTGATTTATCCTGATTTAAATTTACTAAAAGCATAGTATTTTTTAAGTTTTAATTAATTTTTATTTTACAAAAATTTGCAAAAAACAAAAATTTAGTTTAATATATATTAGAGATATCGCAACGGTGTAAAGTTTCCTCCTTTCACTTTATACTGTTCTTTATCTCTTTTTTTGTGTTTAAAATATAAAAATGATATCATATATTTAGTAATATATAATTATAATATTTTGGATTATAAAAAAATAGAAAAAGAAAACATACTTCTTAAAAAGAAACTAGAAGTAGCAAAGCTTTGGATGGAGAAAGAAGTAAAAAATCAGATTAAAATAATTTCAAAAAACAAAATTTCAAACTCGGTTTGAGAAGAAAAAAATACTTTTTTTTCTGAAAATATAGATGAAATAGTAAAGGGAAGTGTAGCTTCATTTTTTTGAGAACTTATACTTTTAAATACTCCAGATTTTGTTGTAGAAAATATGGTATCAGCTGAACTTCAGTTTTATCATCTAAGGCAAAACAAATCATTAGATGGCTTGTGAGTTATAACTTCTTATCAAAAATCTTTAGATTATATAATAGAAAATTATATAACTAAATGATTTAGAAAATTTGCAAATAAGTCATGACAAAATTACCTTAGAAAAAATGACCCTCTAGAAAAAACTTTAAATATGGTCGTAAATAAAGGTTATATTCTATGAGTTTCTAGGCTTTATCATCTTCTTTCACTTTTAAAGTTTGATAAAGAGTATTATGATTATGTTTCTTGTTTTAGATATTATTTAGATAAAAATACTTACATAAAAGAAGTCTTGCTTTCAGATGATTTTTTTTACTTACTATGAGATTTAGTAAAACTTGAAGTTTTTTGAAGGAAAAGACATATAGGGAAGATAAGTTATGATGAAACTAAAAAATCTAGGGAAATATTAGTTTGATGACTAAAAAATCATAAAAGTATAATTTTTATGCTTATAGAAATGAATCAAGTTGATATATAAAAAAAGTCTTTTTTGATAAAAGACTTTTTTTATTATAATCTTTAAAATTTAAATATTAAAAATTACAAATGTTATACATAGTATCAACACCAATCGGAAATCTAGATGATATCACTTATAGGGCAGTAAAAACTTTAAATGAAGTTGATTCTATAGCTTGTGAAGATACTAGAACTAGTTCTACTTTACTAAATCATTATAATATAAAAAAACCACTTATAAGTTTTCATAGTCATTCAGGAAAAACTAAAACAGATAAGATTATAGAACAATTAAAGCAAGGTCAAAACATAGCTCTTATAAGTGATGCGGGTACACCTTGATTCTCTGATCCAGGTTATGTTCTTATAAAAGAAGCTATATTAAATGATATAGAAGTTGTGCCAATTCCTTGAGTAACAGCCTTTGCTACAGCTCTAATGTGAAGTGGTAAACAAATGAATCACTTCTTATACTTATGATTTCTGCCTGTTAAAAAATGAAGACAAACACTTTTTAAAAGTTTAGTAGAAAGAAAAAATAGTAAATCATGACTTGAAACTGTAGTTATTTATGAATCTGTTCATAGAATAATAAAAACAATAACAGAAATCTGAACATACTTTTGAAATGATCATGAAATAGTTATATGAAGAGAACTTACAAAAAAATTTGAAGAGTTTAAAAGATGAACAGTAGAGGAAGTATTAAATCAATTTGAATCAGATACATCAAAAATAAAGTGAGAATTTGTAGTAATATTCTAAAAATATGAAATTAAGTCTAAGTCAGGATAAGAGAAAACTTTTTATAAAAACCTCATTACGGAATAGCTGTATTGAGTTTTTTAAACAAAAAAAAGATATAGATATAACAAGTTATCTAGTTTCTATAAATATAAAATGAAGAGAAATTATCCTAAAATCAAGTTCTCCAATTATAAAGTCAGAACTTAATAATTATAAGCAAGAGGTAAGTAATTTATTTTTGTCCAAGATAGAAAAAATAGAGTTAAAGTCTTATGATTTTGATATAAAATTTATATAAAAAAAAAGTCCCAACTTTTTAGTTTTTACTATTAGTTTTGGGGCTTTTTTAATTAATACTTCAGTATACTATTCAGTTTATAATTATATATTTATCATCAGAGCTTTTAGCTTCTATAATAGATGCTTTCATATAATTACTGTTTGCTTTATTTTGATTAGTTAATTCTCAAGCTGATACCACAAGTAATGCAATTATAACTACTATTGAAGTTGAGCTTTTGATTTTTGTATCTATTAAATTCTGTAATTTCTTTAAATTTTTTAAAAACATCTTTTTATAAATATTATATATTATTTATATTAAAACATATATGCTTTTAAAAAGCAAAAAAATCACTATTTTTAGTGATTTTTTACCATCTTTTGAAGCTTGGACAAGCTTGGTGTACATTTACAAGTGAAAATCATTTATGATTTATGGCTTCTTTTATAATCTCAACCATTTCCATAAACTTTATACTATCAGCAGTTTTTGCGAAACTACATCATGCATTTTTAGCTATTTCAATTGGGTTAAATGGATTTGAAGTATTTCAATTTGGAGTTGTCTTTGTCTTTGCTCAAATTGGTGTAGTTGGACTTGCTTGTCAAGTAGTAAGTGCATAGTTTTCATTATCCATAACTATATAAGTTATATCCAAATCTCTTTTACAAGCATGTATAAAATGCCCCATTCAAATACCATAACCATCTCAGTCTCAACCGGTAGCTAAAACTGTAAGTTCTGGGTTTGCCATTTTTACTCAAGTTGCAAAGGGAAGGGTTCTTCCATGAAGAGTTTCCGCTGCATAACCATCTATATATTGACTAGCTTTTCAACTACAACCAACTCAAGAAACAACTACTCTGTTATGTGATTCTATTCATAATTGCTCAAAAGCTTTTTTGATAGCTCATATAATCAAAGTATCTCCACAACCTGGACACCATTGTATGTTATTTAATCAAGATCTCATTTTTTATTTTATTTATTATATTATCTAACTGTAAGTATAAATCTTCTAGAGATTTGTCGTTTATTATTTTATAATCTGAAAAATTTTTTATCTTTTCTAAATCTTCAGTCCGTTCTTTCTTTAAAAAACTCTCATATTCTTTTAGATTTTTTGGGTCTCACTGTTTATTTCTTTTAATTAATCTATCAACAGATTTTTCTTTATCAGATTCTACATAGATTAGTATAAAATTTGAATTACTTTTTAAAAAACTAGCTTGTTCAAAAACTCTTATTCAGGATATTATTCATTTTGAATTAATCTCTTTTATTAATATTTCAGCAATTGCTTTTCTTCAATAAATTTCATCTAATTCTTTTGAAATACTTATTAAGTTTTCTCTATTTATTTCTATATTTCTTTCATTTGCAATTTTCTTTAAAACATCGCTATTTTCAAATATATCAATTTTTAATCTACTAGATATATAATTTGCTATAGTTGTTTTTCAACATGATAGATTTCAAGCAATTCAAATTATAAATTTCATACTTTTATTTTAATTCATTAAAATCCTCTATATAGAAAGGGAATAGGTCATACTTTCTTAAGTTTGATATTTTAAGTCAATCTATGTACTTAAGACCTAACTCTTTAGTTAGATAGTTTTCAATTTGTCATGAGTAGTTATTTTCTACAAAGATTAGTTCTTTTTTATCTTTTATTTCTTCTCTTAGTCTTTCATCTATTGGTTTTAAAAATTTTATTATTATTAAACCATAATTTCTATTATGTTTTATGAATTCTTTTGCAGTATAGCTTGTAAAAGATGTTACAACTAGCATTTTCTCAGCTTCTGGATTTACTATTTCATATCATTTATATCATTCTTTTTTGAAAAAGTTTTCAAGTTTTTTGAATCTCTTTTCTGTGAATAACTTTTTAAGTTCTGGATCTTCACTAGTAGCTCAAAACTCATCGTGCTCATAACTTGTAGCTATAAAATCACCATTTTTAGTTCAAACTTTTACTCTAGGAGATACTCCTGAATCATTTAATTCATATCTTTTATAATCTATAGGTGGATTTTCAAGCATAACTCATCTATCTATTTCTGGACTTTCTAGTTTATTAACTGTTCAAAGTAGTTCACTACTTTGTTTATCCATAAGCATTATAACTTGAGTTTGATATTTATCAGCTATATTTAATGCAAGTCATCAGAAATAATGAGCTTCTTCTAGGTTTGAAGGGTACATAACTACATGCTCGAAATCTCAAAAAGTAGGATTTAAAGCATAGTTTATGTCTCAAGCTTCATGAAAAGTAGGAGTTCAAGTACTTGGTCCAGCTCTTTGAGAAAGTACTACTGTGATTGGGAATTCAGCTTGTACTGCAAAACTTAATGCTTCACTCATAAGTGCAAATCATCAACCACTAGTTCAACTCATTGCTCTAGCTCAAGTAAAGCTTGCTCACAGAGCTGAATTTATAACTGCTATTTCATCTTCATTTTGTATATATCTTACTCTTCCATCTTTTATTACTTCTGTAAGTATAGTTGATGCTGGAGTCATTGGGTATGCACTATAAAATTCAAGTCATCATTCTATAGCTCACTTTGTAAGAGATTTATTACCAAATATTAACTCTTTAGCTTCTCAAACTTTCTCAATTTTTATTGAAGCTTTTTCTTTTATGTTATATGTTTCAAATATATTTTTTACTATATTTTTATTATGATTAACAGTATCTTCTCACTTTCTAGAGAAAATAATTTCTATTTTGTTTAGGATTATTTCTATATCAAGATTTAGATATTTTGCATAAATTCAAAGTAGATAAGTATTATCATATTTATCTGCTATTTCAAGATCTAGTATGTTATAAGAATCTAAACTGATTCATTTATCTTCTATTTTTTTTAGCCATTTTGAATTAACTATTATAGTGGCTCATTTTTTTAGACTAGATAGTTGTTTTTCTAAACTTTCAGCATTGAAAGCAAGAACTATATCTACATGCTTTGTAAGAAAAAATTCATTATTATCAGATATATTTACATCAAAGAAATTAACTCATCATTTTATTCTAGATTCGTATTCTATATCACTTATCAGATCATATCAAAGCTCTGCATAAAGCTCAGCTATAATATCTACAGTTGAGTTTACTCATGCTCAAGCAGGTCATGTAATTCTAGTATTTAAATTCATTTATATTAATTATTAATTTCTAATGTTTCAATTGTTTCTCAAGTAGAGTTAAGTTCTCAAGAGCTTGTTTCTAAGCTTCCAGAATAACTATTCATAAGTTCTTGAAGCTCTTGAATTTGTTCAGGAGTTAGCTCTACATTTTGAGTATTATTTCAAAATATAAACAATAAACTAGTTCATACTATAGAGATAATTATTCACAATAATGCAAGAGTAGCCATTATTTTTGCTGCTATTTTGTTTTTCATTTTTAGTTATTTATATCATTTAAAATTTCGTTTATATTATCTATATGTGAAGTTTTTCATAATTTTTCTTCATTTCAGACTTTTATTGATGTTACAAATTTTGATTTTACAGCTATTTTTAGATTATTACTATATAGATAATATTTTTGATCTTTTCTATTGTATTCTATTTTATCTATGTCAATTATATAACCAATTAAGTCATATCAATAAATAATATTTTTAATTATTTCTTCTATTTCTATTATTTCTTTTTCCAAGTTATCTATAGAGATTTCTCAAATTATATTTACTTTATTTCATCATAAA
>JAAZVM010000030.1 GCA_018623505.1 Patescibacteria group bacterium
ACTTGATTCATAATAAAATACTTCCATCAGCTTATAGTGACTCTGACAATGAAGTTTTAAACGAAGTTCTTAATCTAACAGAAACTTACAACTTAAAACCATCAGCTATAACTACTTATAAAAGAGAAGCTTATTTTTGAAAGGATGCAGATAAGTGACTAAGGATAACTTTTGATACAGATGTAAGTTTCAAGCAAAAGGATTTAAACCTAGCAAATCCACAGCCTGAGTGACTTATGGTTCCAGCTAAATTTTGTATACTTGAGATAAAGGCAAACGAAAAAATACCTTTTTGGATTACAGAACTTGTAGCTAGTCATGGTATAAAACTTATAAGAGTAAGTAAGTATTGTCAGGCACTAGAATCTGCACAAGTTTTTCCTGAATCAGTTTTTAACCTTTCTAAACAATTAACTCAATAATTTTATTTTTTAAAAAATTTACTATGGATTTAAATAATCTACTACAAGAGTTTACAAACTTGCAAGATTTAACAAGTTCTTTTTCTCTTTTAGATGTAACTTTATGATTAACTCTTAGTTTCATACTTACATCTCTTATATGATTACTTTATATGAAGACTCATAAATGAACTTCATATACTCAATCATATGTACATACTTTGGTTCTTATGTGAATGATTATAACTATTATAATGCTTATAGTTTGATCAAATATAGCAAGAGCATTTTCACTTGTTTGAGCTTTGTCTATTATCAGATTTAGAAATGCAGTTAAAGAAACTAGAGATGTAGGATTTATATTTTTTGCTATGGCAATTGGTATGGCTATGTGAACTAAGTTTTATCTTTTATGAATAATTGCAACAGCAGTTATATCAACTGCAATACTAATAATGTTTAAATTTAACTGGTATGCTAAACCAGTAACAAGCCAAGTTTTAAAGATACAACTTGATAATAACAAAGATTTTGAGCACTTATTTGATGATTTATTTGTAAAATACACTTTTGCAAGTGAGCTTATAAGTATAGATTCTGTTAGATGATGAGCTCTTACAGAAGTAGTTTATACTATAAATGTAAATCCAAATATAAATAAAGTAAACTTTATATCAGATATCAAAAAACTAAACGATAATCAAAAAGTATCACTTATTACATGATATAACTCTACAGATTTATAATATTTACTAATCAAATAAATATGCTAAGTTTAGCTTTTAAAAGAAATTATAAACTTATAGTTATTTTGGTGCTTATCTTTATATTTTCTGTTATATTTTCACAAACTAGGATTATATCATACAACTTTGGTAAATACTATACTCAATTAGAAAATACTTGAAATAATTATACAAACTCAGTAAACGTGCTAGATGATTCTATTTTTCACGAGATATCTATAGATATAACAAAAGAGCAATATGATTATCTTATACAATCATATAAAAGCAATAAATATCTAGATAAAGAATATATATCTGTAAATGTAGTTATTGATTGAAAAGAAATCCAAAACGTAGGATTAAGACTTAAGGGAAATATAGATTTGTTAGAAATACTTACAGAAAATACAGACACATTTATAAAACCAGCTTTGTTATTGAAGTTTGATCAGTATGAGGAAAATCAAACTTATCAATGACTTAGTCAATTGGCCTTGAGGGTAGACTCTAGTGACTCTATTTTATGACAATTAGTTTCTTTCAAACTATTTCAAAACCTGTGACTTTATTCTCCAGATACAGCTTACACTAGTTTAGATTTTTGAGAATTATGAAGTTACATATATATGGTTTCAGAAGTTATAGATGAAAACTTTGTATCAGAAAACTTTACAAATACTTCTTGAGTAATCTATAAAGCACTCAACTCACTTTCATTTTCATATCTTTGAGAAGACCCAGTTTCATACATAGATTTATTTGAGCAAGAAACAAACAAAAATAACTATGATATGAAACTACTTATAAACCTTTTTGATTTTGTATCAAACTCTAGTGATGAAGACTTTGAAAAATACTTTGAAGACTATATAGATATGGACTCATTTCTAGGGATGATAGTTATGGATGAGCTTATGTGAAGGGAAGATATGCTATTATGACTTTTAAATAATTACTATATATACATTGATACAGAAACAAATAAAGCTAGCTTTATAGTCTGGGATCAAAAGATGTCTTTTTCAAATACTCAAACTGCTATATATGAAATACTTTTAAAGTATTATAGTAAAAATGATTTGGAAGATATAGACAATATAACTGAATTATTAAAGTTTACTCAAAATGGTATAAGACTAGAAAAAACAGATGATAAATGAGATAAAACATATCTAAATGACCTAAGGAAAAGGTTTATGGAAAATGAGTATTTTTATAGTTTATATCTTTCAAAACTAGAAGATTATAGGCAAATAGTTTTTCAAGAAAATCTAGCTTTAGAATACTTAAACTATTACGAAACAGTATTTTTTAGTTACAAAAACTTTTCAAACTATATGGATTATGTGACTTATAAAAATATGGTTAATACTATAATCAATTATATAAATAATTTTTCATTAAATAATAATTAATAACTCTTAAACGTTTATTAATTTAAAAAATTAAAATAAAAATAAGTTTTAATAAACTTTTTAAATCTTAAATACAAAACTATGAATAAATCAGTAAATATATATCTTCTTAGTTTACTATTTTTTATTTTTATATTGAGTTCATGCACTACTACTAGTTCAAGTGAAACAGTAGTTTCAAGTACAAATACTCAAAATATAGAAGTAAATAATGAAACAGAAACTATTGAAGAGTTTAGTCCAAAAATGGATGATTTAAAATTAAAAACTAGTAACTTAGAAGTGGAAGAAATAGTTTTTTCTTCTGATTCTATTTCTTACTCTTGAGATAATGCCTTTGTTTCTGGTACTACTCTGACTATAACTAAAGCCGGGAATTATTATATATCTTGAACTTCTAGTGATGCACAAATTGTAGTAGAAACTGATGATGAAGAAGCTGTACAAATCTATCTTGATGATTTAACTTTATCAAATCAAGACTCATCTGTTATATATGTAAAAAACTCTATGCAAACTATTTTAAATATGGTAGAATGAACTGTTAATACTTTTACAGATTCTAAAAATTATAGTTTTGATACTAATGAAGACGAACCAAATGCAACTATATTTTCTAAGGATGAACTAGTTATAACTTGAAACTGAAAACTTGTTGTAAATGCAAATTATAATGATGCTATATCATCAAAAGATGAGCTTTATATATTGTCATGAGATATAGTTATAAACTCAATTGATGATGGTATCAGATGAAAAGATTACTTGCAAATAAATGGATGAACTATATATAACTTCGCAAGGAGATTCTCTGAAAGCAGATAACGAAGAAGAAGGACAAATATATATAAATGGATGAGATATAACTATAAGCTCTTGAGATGACTGAGTTCATGCTGAAAAGTACCTAGAAATAAATGGAGGTAATATATATGTAACAAAATCTTATGAAGCACTAGAGTCAGCAGTTATAACTATAAATGCTTGAAATATAGACCTGACATCAAGTGATGATGCTATAAATGCAGCTTGATGAACAAGTGAACAAAACGATAAATGATTTATGTCTAATATATTTTGATGATTTAATGACGATAAAAAATCTGAAGATTTTAAATATATGAAAGAAATTAAAGATAAGCAAAGAAATGGTGAAACTCTGACAGAAGAAGAGCAAGCTTTACTTGATGAAATGGAAGCAAATAGATCACAAAGAGATTGATGAAATATGCAAATGTGATGAGAAACTGGAGGTTCTTCAAATTACTTTTTGTATATAAATTGATGAGTTATAAAAGTAAATAGTTCTTGAGATTGACTAGATGCAAATGGTGATATAGTTATGACTGGATGAGAAGTTATAGTAGCTTGACCAAATTCTAGCTGAAACTGATTTTTAGATTATGATGGTACTTTTGTAAAAACATGAGGTTCTATTATAGCTTATGGTAACTCTGGTATGCTTCAAAATATAAGTACAAGCTCAACGGACTATTCTGTAACTATTGGTTTTGATACTACTTACAATTCAGGAGATATCTTCTCTATAAAAAACTCTAGCTGAGAAGAAGTAGCTTCTATTAGCTTTATAAAAAATGCTCAAGCAATAGTTGTTTCTACAGAAGATTTTAACTTGGATGATACATATACTTACTATATAAACTGAGAAAAACAATCAGACTTTACTATAACTTCTATCGTTACTACAGTTTGAAATGTGCAGTCTTGATGAATGGGGAGAAGATGATTTTAACAAATAAAAAACAATGCTTTGCATTGTTTTTTATTTTTTTTATGTTTCACTATCAATATCTTTATTTTTTAAGAAAAAATCTCTTAATTCTTCTCTAGGCATATTTTCAAAAATAGAAATATAACCAATATATTTTTCTAATTCACTTAGTTCTTCAGAATTATATCATTTCTTAGTTAAATTTGTTTTAATATCATCAAATTTTTTGTATAAACCAGTAAAAAAATCTCATATTTCAGTATCATCAGAATTAATTACATTGAAAAAATGTAAAGTAAAACTTTTTGTTTTAAATAATTGTCTTACATACTCAAAGGCTTCCTTAGGTTTCAAGCTTTCAAAATCAGCTATTTTTCTATATAGTTTTCAAGCTGAATCTTTAACTACATTATTATTTGCATCTATAATTAAATCAATAGCACTTTTAGAGTTATCTTTTGTACTTACAGAATGTCATATGTGTAGCTTAATAGGAACTTGTTCTAATTCTAATCATTTTAATTGTTTTTTTAATCTATCAATGAAAATTTTTATATTTTCTTTTATTTTATCTTCAGAATAATCTCAATTTTCAAAAAGTATAAAAAACTCATCTCAACCTATTCTTATTGTTTTATCGTTTGGTCTTACTAAAGATTCTAGATTATTTGCTACTTCTTGAATAGCTCTATCTCAAAAAGCTTGTCAATTTTGATCATTTATTTTTTTGAATTCTGCTATATCTATAAATACTCAAGAGTAATTATGTCATGCTTTTGAAAGAGTTTCTTTTAGATATGAAGAGTTTTTAAGTCAAGTCATAGAGTCTGAATACATATGTGATTTTTTATTCATCATTTCTTCTATTAATTTTGCTCAATTTTTTCACTCAAGTATATTTAATAACCTTACTAAATCATGCTTAAGTACAATTTCATTATCTATATCTAAATCAAATGTCATTACTACATACTCTTTTCTTTCTCATGGTAGAGAAAACTTTACTGTTAAAAACTTTTTTCAGTTTTCTGTATCTTCTTGCAAATGTACTCAGTATTTTGTGTTTTCATATTTCTCTTTATCAAATTCTCTTATTCTTTTTGATTTAGATTGACTATTTCCATCTTTATCAAGACATTCTATAGCTCAAGTTCATATCACATAAAAAGCTGAAATTAGTTTTGACTTCTTTGTCATTCAATTGAAATAGATTTCTAATTCTCTCATATAATCTTCTATTTCACAAACTCCTGTATCGTCAGGTAGGTTTATTTTATAATCTAAACCAAACTCTCTAGCAAGATAATTTTCACTTCAGTGATCATATAACATATCTATAATTTCTTTAATACTTCTATTTGATAGTTCTATTAACTGAGATATTTCATCATTATTTAGGTAACTATATTCTTCTTCTGAAAATTTTTTTAATTCATTTAAAATTCTTATTTTTTCTTCTCTTTCTAATCACTTTGGTAATTTTTTTACTATCTTTTTAAGATCTCAAAAACCTAATTTATTCATTTTTTTGTATTAT
>JAAZVM010000031.1 GCA_018623505.1 Patescibacteria group bacterium
ATAATAAAAATTATTAGTTCCATTATTATTTTATTTATATATATAAATTTTTCAATAATAAAAAAATAAGAACTTATTTAAAGTTCTTATTTTACAAATTTTACTACATTAGCAAAAACTTGTGGATTTGAAATAGCTAAGTTTGATAAAACTTTTCTATTTAATTTTACATTTTTTTTGTAAAGAGCATTTATAAGTTTAGAATAACTTAAACCGTTTTCTCTAGAAGCAATATTGATTCTAACAGTCCATAATCTTCTAAAATCTCTTTTCTTTCTTCTTCTACCAATATATGCATTAGTACCAGCTTTCATCCAAGCATTTTTTGCTCTTGAGAAAACTTTAGAATTAAGCATTCTATAACCTTTAGTAGCTTTTAAGATTTTTTTGTGTCTTTTTTTAGTCATAAGACCTCTTTTAACTCTAACCATCTTATTTTTTAATTATAAATTAATTTTAATTTTACCTATTTTATAAGTGAGGTAATTGTTGTTTGATTTTTTTAGTTTCTGCAGAAGATACTATTAAACCATATTTATTTCTTCCTTTTGCTTTTTTACTTTTATCTGAAAGTAAATGTCTTTTCCAAGCTTTTGCTAATTTAAATTTACCTTTTCCAGTAACTTTAACTCTTTTTTTAACTCAGCTTCTAGTTTTTAAAGTCATAATGTGTTATTACAGTTATAAAAAATTATTTAATTGGTTTCATCATAGCTACAAATGTATTACCATTTTTCTTTACTTGTCATTCTAGCTTGTATACTTCTTCTAAAGAAGCTACAAATGATTGAATTTTTTCGCTAGCTATGTTTTCATAATGATTTTCTCTTCATCTTAACATAAGACTAACTTTTAATGGATGACCTCACGATGCAAATTTTTCAGCTTGCTTTTTTCTTATCTCTAAGTCGTGATCTCAAATTTTAAAAGTAATTCTAATATTTTTTAAATCAGGAGCTTTTCATTTTTGTTTATTTTTTTGATCTTGTTTTTTTTGTCTATACAAAAATTTACCATAATCAAGCATTTTTAAGATGCTAACATCTCAATTTTGTCATATTTCCATTAAATCTAATCCTAAAGAATTAGCTTTTTCTCTAGCTTCATCAATAGACATTTCTCAAAGATTTTCTCATTCATCAGTGATAACTTGCACTTTTGATGCTTTTATCTCATCATTTAAAGGTCTCTTTTTTTCTTTCAAAATGGATTTATTTATAAATTAAGATATTGATTTTAACATTCTAACAAATTTTGCTTTTCTTCTAGAACCATTATTTTTGTGAATTATATTTTTTTTCACTAATTTATCAATAATAGATTGTAAACCAGCTTTTGTAGTTTTACCATCTTTGTCTTTTTGGTTTACCATAATTGTTTTTGCAGCTTCAACATCTTTGTTTTTAATTGCAGCTTCAAAAGCAACTCTAGCTTCTCTGTATAAAGCTCTGAAATGATCATTTCTAGCTTTTCTTTTATGATTTTGTCTTAATTGTTTTTTTGCAGACGCTATTAAAGGCATAAATACTATATTATAAATATATAAAGTTTTTTTGACTAAATAGCCATATTTGAGGATTGGGCTATTTAAATCGGTCTCTTTTGTGCTGGAATTATATAAAAAACAAGCCAAAAGTCAAAACTTTTTAGCTTGTTTTTTATCTTAGTTCTCATCAAACTTTATTTACATTTTTTATTATTTTTTCTATTAATTCTCATTTTTCTTTATCATCTAAAGTTTTATCCATGGATTGTATATATATTTTGAATGTAATACTTCTTTTTCATGGCATTTTCTCTTCATTTTCATAAATATCAAAAACTTCTACTTTTGTAATTATTTTTGTATCTGTTTTTTCTATGCTTGTTTTTAATTTTGAAGCACTATTTTCTTTATCAACCAAGAAGTTTAAATCAAAATCATTTTCTTGAAAACTAGATATATCTTTTGCTTTAACTATTCAAAATAGAGCATCTACTAATAAATCTATATTTATCTCAAAAAATCATATTCTAGAGTTTATTCAAAAGTTATTTTGAACTTTTGGATGTATTTCTCATACAAATCATACATCTTTTCATCTTATAACTATTCTAGATGTTCTTCAAGAGTGAGCATATCAAGGTATATTTTTTGGTTTTTCAAAGAAAAATTTTGATACTCATACTTTATTAAAGAAATTTGAAATAGTATTTTGAATGTCATAGTATGCTATATCTTTATCTATTAATGAAACTCATGATAAATTATAGTTTTCAATAACTTCATTTTCTTTTCTTGTAAATACTTTTTCTATTTCAAATAAGTTTAATTCTTCAAATTCTTTTATGTTTTTTTCAAGTGAAAGTAGTAAGTTTGGAATAAGGCTTCATCTTAGATGAGTTAGTTCTTCACTAAGAGCATTTTTCATTTCCACTAGATTATCAATAGTAGATAGTGATTTTTCCATTAACTCCTTATTTACAAAAGAGTATGTAAATAAATCATAATAACCTATACTTGTAAAAAAGTCTTTTGTTTCTTTTTTTATTTTGTAAGTGTTATTTTGTATTACAGCTCACATATTTATCTCTGGAATTGTAGACTCTATATTATTGTATCCTGAAATCCTTGCTATTTCTTCTGCAATATCTGATTTATAAGACAAATCTTTTCTCCAAAAAGGAATAATTAATTTATCATTTTCAAGTTCTATTCAAAGATTTTTAAGTATAGATAAAACTTCTTCTTTTGAATAATTTTTTCAAATTAATCTATTTATATAATCTAGGTCAAAGTCTATTTCTTTTACTTCTTGTTTATTTGGATATAAATCTTCAAAACTTACTACTTTAGAATCAGTAATGTTTTTATTAATCTCATTTATAATTAGAGCAGCTCAGTAAGTTTGCATTTCATTTACTAAATCTTTTTCAAATACATTTAAACTATCTGTTCTTACTCATAATCTTTTTCAAGTTTTTCTTATAGTTGCTTGATCAAAATGTGCTGATTCTATAATTACGTTTTTAGTGTTATCGTCTACAGAAGAACTTTTTCATCAGATTATACCTCATAGAGCTAGTATCTTTTCATCATCAGCTATAACTATATCTTCAGAACTTAATTCATACTCTTTATCGTTTAAAGCTACAAATTTTTCTCCTGAATTAGCTAATCTTATAGTTATGTTTCATGAAATTTTATCTGCATCAAATAGGTGAGTAGGTTGACCATATAGATATAAACTATAGTTTGATAAATCTATAAGTAATCATTTGCTATCTATTTCAGCACTTGAAATAACTTGTTTTATATAATCTGGACTTTTTATGTTTGACACATTTTCAACTCTAACAGCAAGATATCTACTTACAAGATTTGTTATATCATTTTTAAGTGATAGTTTATCAAGTGATGAAAAATCAAAACTTTCATACTTATAATCAAAGTTTTCATTATTTATTGCGAAGACTTCTCTTATGATTCAAATATGAGAAAATAGGTCAGGTCTATGATTTATAGCCTTATTATCTACCTCTAGTATTTCATCATCTTTTCATAATAATTCTGCTAATGGAGTCCCTGTTTTTGCTTCTATACTAGATAAGTCCATTATTTCTTTTTCATCATTAGCTGGAAACATATCTTTTAATCCTATTTCTTCAGATGCACAAATCATACCATTACTTTCTACTCATCTTATAGCAGTTTTTTTCATAGTTATTGTTTCAGTTCCATGCCATGAAACTACAGCTCAGATTTTAGCAACTGCAACTGCTTGTCAAACTTCTAGATTTGATCAACCACATACTATTTGAGTATCATTTTCTTCTCAAATATCTACCATACACACTCTAAGAGAATCTGCATCAGTATGATTTTCTACTGATTTTATTTTTCAATAAACTATGTTTTCAAAATCTTTTTTTTGTGAATGTATATCCTCAACTTCTGCT
The DNA here is from genome assembly GCA_018623505.1 of Patescibacteria group bacterium. GTDB lineage: Bacteria > Patescibacteriota > Gracilibacteria > BD1-5 > UBA6164 > JAAZVM01. The sequence goes on from JAAZVM010000031.1 coordinate 3,940, forward strand.
GTATGCATTACTAAATCTTTTGCTAACTCTTCAGCATTTTTAATATCTTTTTTATATGATTTTAAAACCTTATAAGAAATCTTCATTTTATATTTTTAATTTATTAAACATTGTATGAAATATATGAAAAATATGTTAAAAAGCAAGCAAAAGGCAAAAATAAAAACCTCGCTAAGCGAGGTTTTTATTAAATACTATTTTTGATAACTTCTTCAAGTTCTACCATAAGTGCTTCATTTTCTTTTAGGAAATTTTTAGAGTTTTCTCTACCTTGTCATAATTTTATGTCTCAGTAAGAGTAAAAAGCTCATGCTTTTTTAATAATTCCAGTTTCTACTCATATATCAAGTATTTCTCATACTTTAGAAATACCTTCATTATACATAATATCAAATCAAGCTTCTTTGAAAGGAGGAGCTATTTTATTTTTAATAACTTTTACAAGAGTTTCATTACCTGTAACTTGTTTTTCCATACCAGTACCAGATTCTATTTTACCTTTTCTTCTTATGTCTAATCTTTGAGAAGCATAAAATTTAAGTGCATTACCTCAAGTAGTTGTTTCAGGGCTACCAAACATAACTCAGATTTTCATTCTTATTTGGTTGATGAAAATAACAGTACAGTTAGTTTTGTTTATTGCTCATGTTATTTTTCTAAGTGCTTGACTCATAAGTCTAGCTTGAAGTCACATATGTGAATCTCACATTTCTCATTCTATTTCTGCTTTTGGAGTAAGAGCTGCAACTGAGTCAACTACAATTAAATCTACTGCTCCAGAGTTTACTAATTTTTCAGTAATCTCTAATGCTTGTTCACCATAGTCTGGTTGAGTTATAAGTAATTCATCTATGTTTACACCAATTTTTTTAGCATATTCTGGATCTAAAGCATGTTCAGCATCTACGAAAGCAGCTACTCAACCTGCTTTTTGAATCTCAGCAATTGCGTGAAGAGTAAGTGTAGTTTTACCTGATGACTCTGGACCATAGATTTCAACTATTCTTCCTTTTGCATATCATCAACCTAAAGCTAAATCTAAACTTAGAGATCATGAAGAGCTAGTTTCAACTTTTTGTTTAGCTCATTCATCTCAAAGCTTCATAATAGAACCTTTTCAAAATTGTTTTTCTATCATTGCTAATGCGTTGTTTAAAGCCTCTTGTTTGTTCATAATAATAGAGTTAATATATATTGTATACTTAAAAGTATATAGTGAGTATATATTTTTATATACTTTTGTCAAAATAATTTATAAAATTATTTTATTTTATAGTTTGATTTTAATCCTTCTAATGTACCTATTGCTATATTTTTGTTTTTACAATTATTGCATATAAATACATATCATTCTGGATTTTCTCTTTCTGTTTCTACTATTTTTTTACAATCTTTACAATAAAAACTCACCTCTCATCTTTCTTGAGAGAAGTAATCTCTTTTATCGAATTCCTCTATGTTTACTAAATCTGAAAAATTTCCCATTTTTTATTTTTATTAAAATAAGCTAAGTACTTCTTCTTTTTTTTCTTCTACTTTTATAATATCTTTTTTTACTAGATCAAGAAAACATCTAAGTGTAGCTTCTACATCAGTAAGTGCATCGTGAGCTCATATAAAGTATTCTCAAAAAAGTTTTTTATGCAGTTCTCATAGTTTTGGATATTTAAATCTTTCTCCATTTCATCTAATTGCACAAAAATCTACTGTTGATTTCATAGTACAAATAACTTGTTTAGGTTTATATAAATACTCTTTTTCTTGTCTTTTAAGTTCGAGTTTTATCATCTCTTCATCGTATTCTATATTGTGTCAAATGATTATGTCAGGTGTATTAATATATTCTAATATTTTTTCCATTTGAGATTCTATA
>JAAZVM010000032.1 GCA_018623505.1 Patescibacteria group bacterium
CTCTGGTTTTGTCATAAGTAATGCTGATAGGTTTTTTCTAAAAGTATCTATAGCATCGTCCTCTGCTAAATCTGAAAGCATAGATCTAAGCTCATTTGAAACAGAAGAAAAAAGTGCATCAAATCATAATTTAAAAGCTTCTTCTAACTCAGTTATAAAAGGATACTTTGTTTTTAAAATCCTAGCATAGTGAAAAGCTATACCCTCATAAGTTTTGTCAGTTTTTTCTATACTTACGTTTAAAATAGATAGTTTTTCTCATCTATTTAATGCTAAGATTTGATAAGGTTTTAAGTAAGAAATCCTTGCACTAAACTCTTTGTATAAATCAAATTTTGGTATTTGTTTTTTGTCTTTATCGTTTAACTTTTCTAGGGATTTTTCTGTTTTGATTTTAGAAGTTATAGAGTTGTATTTCTTAATAGTTTCTAGTAAATCTTCTCTCAAGTCACTATTTGCAGAAACTTCAGCAGCTATTATATCTTTTGCTCACTCTATTATTTCTTCTTTTGAATAATCTTTTAATAGATTATCATCTATACTAAAATCTGATTTATTTTTCTTTATCTCTTCTGCTACTACTCAAAAACCTTTTTCCAAAGCAATCATAGCTTTAGTTTTCTTTTTACTTTTATATGGTTTATATATCTCTTCTACTTGTTTTAAAGTTTTTGCTTTTAGTATGTTTTCCAAAAGCTCAGGAGTAAGTTTATCTTGGCTATTTATACCATTTATAGCTGTAACTTTAGCTTTGTATAGGTTTTCTATTTTCTTTTTTGTAGAAACTATTTCTCTGATTTGGTCTTCATCTAAGTTGCCTGTTTTTTCTTTTCTATAACGAGCTATAAAAGGAACTGTTGCTCCCTGTGCTATCATCTCAAGAACTACTTGGATTTGATTTTCTTTTAATCATAGCTCACTACTTATCTCTTTTATATAATCTGGTTCATTTATAAATTCAGAAGTTTCTTCTGTTTCCATAGTTTCTTCTATCAAATCTTCATTTAGCTTTTTATTTTCTTCCATCTATTATTTTTTTATATATATAATTGTTATAAATAATATATATAGTTCATTTTTTGCAAGAAAAAACCCCAAGATATTTTATCTTGGGGTTTAGTTTAGATTTACTTACATTACTATTTTTTTATTTTTCAGATTTTTCCTTATCTTTTATTATTCTTTCTTTTTCAAATTCTCTATTAACTTCTTTAAAACTAGTAAGTTCCCTATTTTTTACTCTTTCTAATATAGTACACATTATTCAAAAGTAACTACCTCTTTCTGAATCTCTAATATCTAACATATAATTCATATATCAATGAGATATCGCATAACAACTTAATCCATTTTCTAATTTTTCTTTACTTGTTGTATTTATCTTTTTAAATCATTGTAAATCTTTTACAAAGTCTTCAAATTTTAAATCTCTATAATATTTTTTTGAGCTTACTTTCTTAGCTTTTTCTTTATCTTTTATTTCTCTTTCTTTTTCAAATTCTTCATTAACTTCATAAAAACTAGTAAATTCTCTGTTTTTAGCTCTTTCTAATATAGTACACATTATTGAAAAGTAACTAACTTTTTCTGAAGGTTCTTTTATATCTAGCATATAATTCATATATCAATGGGATATTTGTGTACAACTTAATCCATTTTCTAATTTTTCTTTACTTGTTGTATTTATCTTTTTAAATCATTGTAAATCTTTTACAAAATCTTCAAATTTTAAATCTCTATAATATTCTTCTGAGTTTATTTTATTAGCTTTTTCTTTTTCAAATTCTTCATTAACTTCATCAAAACTAGCAAAATCTCATTTTTTTAATCTTTCTAGTATAGAACACATTATTGAAAAGTAATCACCTCTTTCTAAATTATCTTTTATATCTAGCATATAATTCATATATCAATGAGATATAGTATAACAACTTAATCCATTTTCTAATTTTTCTTTACTTTCTGTATTTATTTTTTCAAATCATTGTAAGTCTTTCACAAAATCTTCAAATTCTAAATCTCTATAATATTCTTCTGAGTTTATTTTTTCATCTGTTTCTTTATCTTGTACTTTTCTTTCTTTTTCAAATTCTTCATTAACTTCATCAAAACTAGCAAGTTCTCTGTTTTTAACTCTTTCTAGTATAGAACACATTATTACAAAATAGGTTTGCCTTTCTCATCATTCCTTAATATCTAACTTATAATTCATATATCAACTATATATATTATAACATCATAATCCATTATTTAATTTTTCTTTACTTGTTTTTTTTATAATTTTAAATCATTGTAAGTCTTTTACAAAGTCTTCAAATTTTAAATCTCTATAATATTCTTCTGAGCTTATTTTCTTCTTAACTTCATCAGCTTTTTCTTCTTCTTCATTTATTATTTTTTCCTCTATTTCTTCATAGCTTGCATTTTTATCTAGTGCATATTTTAAGTTAGATATATATGTATTTGAATTATATATTATCCTATGTGATCTTGAATTTCATATCGTCTCTCATTTTTCTATTTCTTGAAATTTCTCTGGATCTATTATTCAGTCATACACAAATGTAGCTTGTCAGATTTCATCACATATTAGTATTGTCTTTTCTAAGTCTTTTGTCTTTATATGGTATATGAAATATGGTAGTTTTCTCATCCTATCTGGATCTAGTGATTCTTTTTTTCTTTCTACTTCATCTTCTTCTATTCATAGATCATATAGTACTCTTAAAAACATTTTATTTTTTTCTGCTTTTGAAAACTCTTTTTTTTCTCATTTTTCTTTTCATCTTACTATTTGTATTGTTCATTTTTTAAATATATCATATCTAAGTTCTTGAGTTTTTTCTTCTATTCAAGAGTACAGTACGTATGAAAGTTTATCTATATAGTAATCCATTTCTTCAAAATCACTATCTAGATTATACATTGATATATATCTTTTAAATAATTGTTCTTCTTGTTTACTTGTTCTTTCTTTTTTATCTCATAATATTATATGGATTTGTTCTTCTATTTCTATAAGGTAATTAAGAACTTTTTCTTCTAGTTGCTTTTTATTTTTCTCTTCACTTATTAGAACTTCAAATTTATCTAGTTTCTTATTTAGTCTTTCTATTAGTTTTAATCTTGGATTTTTCATTATATTTTAATATATATTTTATTTAGTATATTTTAACATATTTCTTTCTTTTATCAAAAAACCCCAAGATATTTTTATCTTGGGGTTAATAACTACCTACACTTATAGTCCTGATAATCTCAAAATCTATTTTAAGTTTTTTTTGAAAGTTTTCTGCTAGACCTAGCTTTATATCATAAAGTAAGTTGTTTACATCATATCATTCTGGTATTTTAAGTGTAACAACTAAGTGTGCATTTTTTCTTTTGTTTTCTATTACTTTTATACTAGAAACTTCATAGTAAATAGTTTTTTTAGAAATGGCAGTTTCTATATATTCCCTTGTTTTAAGAGATATCTGGTTTGAAGATTTTAGGTTATTAAAAGAAAGGAGTAGTGGTATTATAAGTAAAAGAATAGATAATGATATCACACTTAATCTTCTGAGAGTTTTTGATTGGAGCTTTGTATCGTGTGGAGTAAAGCCATAAAGCCAGAAAAATATGACTCAGACCAAGATAATAGCAAAAAGATTGGTAAAAAAAAGCATCATAGCACCAAAAGAAGACATATATTTACCAAAAGCCAGCTCTATTCAAACTACAGCCAAAGGTGGCATAAGAGAAGCAGCCATAGCAACTCATGCTACACTTTCTCAAAGTCTAGTAAATCTAAGACTCATAACTGCTACCATAGCTGAAAATACAGCTATAAAAAAGTCTATTATATTTGGGTTTGTTCTGGCTAATATTTCTGGAGTTTCTATATTTAAACCTGATAATTTTCATATAATATATCACATAAAAACTGAAAGTATTATAGAAAAAATAAGTACTCTAAAAGCTATAGCAAAAAATTTTTGTCATCATCTAGCTACTGAAAAACTCATACCATTTATAGGTCTCAAAAGAGGTGCAATAAGCATGGCTCAGATAACTACAGCTACAGAGCTATTTAAAAGTCATAAAGCTGCAATAGTACTTGATAAAAATATCTCTATCCAGTAAAGTTTATCACCAGCTGAGTCTTCTTTTACCTTTTTAGCAACTTCTTCCTTTTGTACATCGTTTAGTGAAAGAAACTCTATATTATCAAAAAAATCAATAAGTTTCTCTTGTCTTGTTTTAGATTTTTGCATTATATGATCCTTACCGTTTTCTTTTTCTTGTTTTTTCAGTATATCTTTTACTTCTCTTTTTATCTCTTTTTTCTCTTGTTTAGTAAGTTCTCATATATTTTCTTCTAGATTTAGTTCCTCCATATTTATATGTTTTATTTGTATTTTTTATATATTAACACAATAAGAAAATAAAAACAAAAAAGTAAATAGTTAAAAATTTGATTAATTTCTAAAAAAATAATAAAATGAAATAGTTTAATTTAATTTTTAAAAATATAAAAATGGCTGCAAAAACTAAAAAAATGGAAAATGAGAAAAAAATAGTATTATCAGAAGTAGAAACAAAAGAAATGGAACAAGTTTTTTCTGAAGCAAGTGATTTTAGAAGTTTATGAGAAAAAATCACTTCTCCATTAGATAATCTTATCTCTGAAACTGCAAAAATTATAGATAAAGACCCTATAATGAATGTAAGTGATGAATTAGAAAAAATGAACGGTGAAGTTCAAGGTGTTTATAAAGAAATTATAGACAACGACTGAACTATTATGAAAGTTTTAAAATCTATACCAGGTATAGGAAATGTAGCTACTTTTATAGATAAAAAAGTAGACGAAGCTAGATTTAATATGAAAGGTCTAGAAGGAAAAATATCTATAATATTTTCAGGATTTGACCAATCATATGAATCACTAAATACTTCTGTAGATATGCAAAAAGAATTTGCAAACGGTATAGAAGAAAACTTATGAAAAGTAGTAGCTTACAAAGAGTTTATAGAACAAAAAATAGAAGAATTCAAAGCTAGACTAGAAGAAACAACAGACGAAGAAGAAAAAGAAAAATTAGCTATGTTTATAAGAAATGTAGAATACTTCCAAGGAAATTTAGTAGTTCTTATATGAAACCTAGAAATGGCTAGAAAAAGATTACTTATGAGACTAGAATCTGCTACAAAATTATCTCTAGCTATGAACTCTAGTAGACCAATTTTCAAAACTCTTCTTTCTACTGCTCTTATCGAAACATCAAGTCAAAAAGCACTTGAAGCATCTATGAAAGCAATGAGTACTATGTGAGAAACTATCGATAAAATGTCATCTGAACTTACAGATAAAGCAATTGAGTCATCTAAAAAATCAGAAGATATGTCTAAAAAATCAGTACTTTCAACTACTGTATTTATAGAAAATGTAACTAAACTAAAAAATCATTTTGATGAAATGGATGATTATAGAGAACAAGTTAAAAAAGAAGCTGAACAAGAAAAAGTACTATTTGATGAAGCAAAAACTAGACTTGAATCTATAAAAGTAATAAATCAACAATCTCAAAACGAATTAGCAAAAGAACTAACAAAATAATGAAAACAAAAGTTTTAGAAAAAAACACCGATATAGAAAATAATGATTTGGCTACAAATCATTATTTTTCAATACCTGAAAAAATACAAAAAGACATAGATGAAAAATGATTTTTTCTATACAACTGGATAGAAAGTAAAGAAGTAAAAGAGTCAATTGAAAGAGATTTTTTATTTATAATAGATAAATTGTGATTATTGATTGGTGC
>JAAZVM010000033.1 GCA_018623505.1 Patescibacteria group bacterium
AATAAAAGATTTATCTAAAAAATTTTTTCATTGAAATAAAGAATAAAAGCCTTCTTTTAAATCTACATCTTCAATTACGTCATCTTTTTCACTTATTATAGCTCAAGAATTTGAAATATTTTCCATTCAAGAACTATAATTAATATCATATCAAGATGATACTTCTTTTCATGTAGAAGTAATATTAGTATAATTATCTCAATTTTTTTTATTAAAGTTTGCTTTATAATTAATTAATGAATATAAAATAATAAACAAAATAAAAATTATAAATACTAAAATAATATATGATTTAGTTTTTTTCATTATTTAAATATATAATATATAATTTACCAAGCACTATGACTACCATGACTACCATGGCTACCATGACTACCATGGCTACCATGACTACCATTAGCACTACAGTGTGAAGATCATCATCAACTATAATAAGAGGAATTATTGTAATCTCCTGTTGAACTATAATGTCAATTAACTATTCAACTAGAATGACCATCATAAACTTTAACTGAATTATTATGAACAGGCCTTGACTGTTCAACAAAACTAACATGTCATGGATTTCAAGATGAATGAGAAGAATTAGTACCAGTTCAACTATGATGACTATTTGCATGACCATTTCAATTAGAATGATTACTTCATGACCAGTTACTAACAGGACAATTATCAGTATATCAGCTAGAACTTGCATGTCAAGATCATGCTACTACCTCATCGACTCAACTAAGCAATGCAGCCCCAGCAGCCAAACCTAATGCATCCTTTTTTGTTATCTTACCACTTTCATCTGTAAGAAAGTTTGATAGTTTTTTCTTTATTTTTGGAAAAATCTTTTTTTTATTTGTCATTTTTATAATAATTATAAGTTAATCCAACTTAGAAGTATTTTTTTATCTTCTGGATTTCTTAATTTTTCAAATATATAATCTAAAACAGCTATTTGTATTTCTATTTTTTCATCTTTTTTTATGGGGTTGTATACACTATCGTATATTTTATGATTATGTATTATATCTACACCAAAATATGGTTTATATACATGTTCATTATAACCTGGCAATCAATCTAGAGTACTTGATTGAATAGATATTTTACAAGTATCACTATTTATCATATTTTTATAGTTTTGCTCTGGATTTCAAGTTGGCTCAGTAAGTAAAAAGCTATCATCTCACATCCTTCAAAGCATCCTAGACTCATCACTTGCATATATTTTACCATCATAGTTATAAGCAACTCATCACACAGCTATACCGCTTGGACTTCTTATGTCCATAAATGCAGGATCTTTAGAATAAAATATTTTCATAAGGTAAACTGAAGTTATACTTTCTTTAAAGAATCTACCTTTTTTATTTATATCTATTATATAATCTAAAGATTTTTTATAAAAATCTATCCAATCTTTATTGTCATATGATAATTCTTTTTTTAAAGATGCAGCAAATCAATAAGGATTTAACCATCTTAAGAAAATCCCTTCTTGTCAAAGCTCTATATACTTATCTATGATTTCTTTATACTTTGGAAGAGTTTCTTTTGTAACAGTAAGAAGAGCTCATACTTTTCACATATTTCTTTTAAGTTTTTCTTCCTCTAGTCTTTTCATCCAATAAGTAACTTTTTCAAAACTGTTACCATCAAAACCTGCTCTATTATTGTTATGAGTTACTTCATCTCAATCTAGACTGGTACATATATCAACTCACTCATCTAAAAGCCAAGTAAGTTTATCTTCACTCATAAGAGTTAGATTTGAAACCATAACTAGCCTAAGCTCTTTTTTTAAATGAAAAGCTCTCTCTTTTGCATAAGTAACTATATATTGAACCACTTCATAATTAACCAAAGATTCTCATCATTGAAACTCTATAGTTAAACTTGGAGAATTCGTATAAAAAATCGTATCTACTGTTTCTTTAGCTGTTTCTATAGTCATATCAAACTCTTTTGCAGTCATTGGAGCTACTGCAGCATGACAGTATTTACACTTATGATTACATCTAAGAGTTGTAATAATCATATGAAGAGTAGGTCAAACTCATACAAAATGATTTTTAAGAGCAACACTTCAAGTCATCTTAGATTCATAATCATCTGATTTTATAAATCATTTTTTAACTAAGTCTTCATATGATTCTAAACCTTCTACATTTCAAGATAAAAACTTATCAAAATCTTCTAAACTTAAAAATTCAAATTTTCAAGCATCATTAGTTATAAGGTAAGTTTCACTATCAAATTTTTTAAATCTAAAAAATCATAGTTTTGATGTATCGGCTGATTTAACTTTTTCTAAATTTAGCATTTTTAAAATTAAATTAAAATATTTTTATTGATTTATAAGTCAAACACAATAATTCATTAGTTCATTGAAAACTTCTTCTATATCTTCTTTTGTATCTCACGAAATAGTCAAATAATTTCAATTTAAAACTATTTCTGAATACTCAGAAAAATCTTGAATAGCTTGATTTAAAAAATCTAAAGCATATATTGAAGTATCTATTTCAAACTTTTCTTTCATATAAAATTAATATATTTATTTATTAAAATCCATTTTTGCTTTTTTTACCGCTTCAGGATCTATTGTTATTTTAGGTTTTTGAATTTCACTTTCAGTTTCTTCTTCTATTTCTTTAAGTATATTATTTATTTCTTCTTCATCTATTTGTAAATCAGGGTCATTTTCAATTTCTTTTAAGATTTCATCTATATCCTTATCAAAATCTATTTGATTTTGCTCTTGATTATTTGTTATAGCATCTGTATCTAAAGAAACAAAATTAGAATAATCTAAAGGTCAATTTATAGCTTTTTCAACTATTGTTTCTCTTATAGTTTTATTATCTTTTTCTAATTTATCCCTTAAATAAGTTTCAAGTAGTGTATCTGAAAACTCTCAAACAAGATTTTCTAAATCCATTCAATCTTCTCTTTTTGTAAATTGAACTATTAAATTTTTACTTTCATCGTATTTAAAGAAAAAATATCATTTATCAAGATATTGAAAACTAGCTTTTAAAACTATATCTTTGGGATATATATTAGAATCAATTAAAAGCTCTAACTTACTTCACTCTATTATAATATTTAGAAATTTTTCCATTTTAAAATTTTATATATAAATTTACTTATTTATTATATAAAAATAAAAAAATAACTCAAAATATATTTTGAGTTATTTTTTTATTTCATAGTATCAGAAAGTTTTAATTGTGCTATAGATTTTAATAACATATCTTCAGCTTCAATAAATTTTTCCATATCTACTTTATCTTTTGAATTTTTATATTTTTCCATAAGTTCTACAGCTTTTACTCTAGCTCTTTCAGCAGCATCTGTATCTAAGTCTTCTATATCAACAAGCATATCTGCCATAACTTTTACAGAATTGTTACTTATTTCAACAACTCATTTTCATATAGCAAAATCATCTCTTTTTTCAGTTCATTTTTCATCTTTGTATATAACATACATAGTTGAAGGTTTAACGCTTGTAAGTAAAGGAGAATGATCTTCTAAAATTGTTATTTCTCAGATTCATGTCATTATAGTAGCAGATACTACATTTTTATTACTGAAACTTTCTCATGAAAAAGATAATATTTTTAATTCCATTATTTGAAAAATTAATAATTAAAAATTATTTAGCCTCTTTTTGAGAATCTTCATATTTAGCTATAACTGCAGCCATATTTTCTTTATATAAGAAGAAATTTTCTGGTATATGATCAACTTCTCCATCTATAATTTTTTTGAAACCAGATACAGTATCTTCAAGTTTAGCATAAACTCATGGAGTACCTGTAAATTGTTCTGCAACGAAAAATGGTTGAGATAAGAATTTTTGGATTTTTCTTGCTCTAGAAACAGTAAGTTTATCTTCATCAGATAACTCATCCATACCTAGAATTGCAATAATATCTTGTAATTCTTTATATTTTTGAAGTATTTTTTGTACACTTCTAGCAACATTGTAATGTTCTTCACCTACTACTTCTGGAGATAATACTGTAGAAGTAGAATCAAGTGGATCAACTGCTGGATATATACCAAGTTCTGCAATAGATCTATTTAAAACTATAGTTGAATCTAAGTGAGCAAAAGTAGCAGCTGGAGCTGGATCAGTAAGATCATCAGCAGGAACATAAACTGCTTGTACAGAAGTTATAGAACCATCTTTAGTAGAAGTAATTCTTTCTTGTAAAGCACCCATATCAGTAGCTAATGTTGGTTGATATCATACAGCAGAAGGTATTCTACCTAATAATGCAGATATTTCAGAACCAGCTTGAGTAAATCTGAATATATTATCAACGAATAATAATACATCTTTTTTCTCTCTATCTCTGAAGTGTTCAGCCATAGTTAAACCTGTAAGAGCAACTCTTGCTCTTGGTCCTGGAGCTTCGTTCATTTGCCCAAATACCATAGCAGTTTTATCAATAACTCATGATTCTTTCATTTCATGATAAAGGTCATTACCTTCTCTTGTTCTTTCCCCTACTCATGCAACTACAGAATAACCACCATGTTCTGAAGCAATGTTATGAATAAGCTCTTGCATGATAACAGTTTTACCAACTCATGCTCAACCAAAAAGACCAACTTTACCTCATTTTAACATTGGAGCAATAAGGTCAACTACTTTGATACCAGTTTCAAAAACTTCAGCTTTTGTAGTTAAGTTTGCAAAATCTGGAGCTTTTCTATGTATAGGATCATTATGCTCTGTTTTAGGTTTTTCTAAATCATCGATTGGATCACCTAATACATTAAACATTCTTCCTAGTACTTTATCTCATACTGGAACTTTTATTGGGCTTTCTGTAGCTTCTACTTCTAGACCTCTCTTTAACCCCTCAACAGGATTCATAGCAATAGTTCTAACACTACCATCTCATAGTTGTTGTTGAACTTCTAAAACTACTCTATCACCAGAAGTTTTAACTTCTAATGCTTCGTAAATAGAAGGAACATAACCTCCTTCAAATTTTACATCAATTACTACTCAAACTATTTTAGTTATTTTTCAAGTTTTCATTATTTGTAATTTATTAATTTTAAATTTTATTGATTTTTATCCATAGCTACATTACTAAGCCTGTCAGCTTCTTTATTTAGTTCTCTAGCTATCCAATTATAATGTATTTTGATTTTTGATTCTTTTATAAGTTTACAAATATCATTATTTATAACTTTTAATTCTTCTTTTTTTATTTTCCAAGTTCAAATAAGCTGATTAATTACAAGTGAAGAATCCATATACAGATAAACTTCATGAGCTCATAATTCAATAGCTCTTTTTATTCAATAATAAGCTCATAAATACTCAGCTTCATTATTTGTTTTTATACCTAAGCTTTTAAATCTTTTTTCAACTTCATTTCAGTCAAAATCTGTTATAAAAACTCATAATCAAGATATTCAAGGATTTCACCTTGATCATCAATCAGTAAAAACTTTTAATTTGTCCACTATTTAATTTCTTTATTTATATAAATTTCTATTTCATCATCATCAGATTTTTTATTGTTTTCACTTTTATTTAAAGGTTTAACATTTTTTTCTTTTTTATTATCTACTTTATTTAAATTAGATTTAAAACAAACTGAAAGATAAAAATATTTTCTAAGTAAAACTGTTATAAATAAAACTACTAAAATA
>JAAZVM010000034.1 GCA_018623505.1 Patescibacteria group bacterium
AAATAGTATTCTAGCTTCATTATCTATATTAATCCTATCAGAAAAATTTATACTCCAGAATGCATAAATAAAAAACAAAATGCTATAAATTATAGATAATGGAAATCTTTTTACCATTATATTAGCTTTTTCTTTTCAACTATTTATTAGTTTTAATATTATATTTTTCATAATTATTTTTTATTTTTTATATTCTTCTCTTGCTATTTTTTGAGCTTCCTTATGGTCTACTATAATAGCTTTATAATCAAGTTTATTATCTATTGGATTATGTATTGATTTTAAATCTTTTCACTTTAATTCTGGTAAGTATTTTTCTATAAAAATTGCTTTTGGGTCAAACTTTTCTGACTGAAGACAAGGGTTAAAAATACGAAGTGGTTTTGGATCAGCTCATACACTTGCAGACCATTGCCAATTTCAAAAATTTACATTTTCATCGTAGTCTAGCAAGTATTTTTTAAAGTGTTTTTCTCACCGTCTCCAATCTATAAGTAGATCTTTAGTTAAAAAACTAGCAACTACCATACGAGCTCTTCCGTGCATCCAGTTTGTTTCTTTTAACTGTTTCATTGCTGCATCTACAACAGGGTAACCTGTTTCTCAATTACACCATTTTTCAAAAAGCACTTCATCGTGTTTCCACTTTATGTTTCTTCTTTTTTCTTGAAATTCTACTTTTTTTGTAAAAGGGAAGTAATAATCTATATGTTGCCAAAACTCTCTCCAAGCTAGTTCTGAAACAAAATCTGAGTTTATATATTTTGCCTTGTTATAAAGTTGTCTTATTGAAAAAATACCAAATCTTATGTATGGTGATAATTTAGAAGTTGCATCTTTATCCAAGTCATTTCTATATTCGCTATAGCTTTTTTTTATATGTTCTTCAAACCTTATTTTTCAAAAATCCATAGTAAAGTATGGATGTTTTTCTATCTTTATAAAATCAGAAGTTTTGTTGTTTTCTTCTATTTTTATGTTTCTAAACTTTTTTGCTTCTATTTCTTCAGGTACTCCAATAACTTTTTGCCATAGCTTGTAAAAAGGAGTAAATACTTTTCTTTGCTCTACATTTTCAGGCTCAACAAGTAAGAAATCATCATGTAGTAAAAAATCTTTTCACTTTTCATTTAGTAATCAAAGTATTTTTTCATCTCTCTTTTTTCAGTAAGTTCAGTAAGATTTATTTGCATATAGAAAATCTATATCGTACTTATCCATAAGTTTTGGGATAATATCTTCTGGTTTATCATAAAATACTTTAATTGACTCTCATGATAATTTTTTTATATCTTTATCTAGTTCTTCTAATGCTTCTCTTATAAATCAAAACTTTTTGTCTTCTAGTCATAGAAAATCATCAGTTATATTTTTATCAATTATAAAAATAGGTAATACTTCTCATATTTCCTTTATAGCTTTTATAAGTCATCTATTATCATAAACTCTTAGGTCTTGTCTGAACCAAAAGATTGCTTTTTTATTCATATCAAATATCATAGGGGATAAAACAAATGGCGAGAGCTTTATCATCCTTTACTGTTTTATTATACTTTTAATTGTCATTAATCAAAATGAAAGCTTATTTTATATTATACAATCAGATTAATCTATCTTATTTCGATGCTAAAATTACAGATAGATTTTTATATGTGCATCATAACTGAAAGATAAACTTCAATTGAAAAATATTAAATCTAAATATAAAGTCAAAAATCCTTGATTATGCTTTGTGATACAACTTTGTAAAATCTTTAAATGATAAATGATATAAGGCAGAGTTTAAGGTCGAAAAAAGTTTCTATTCTTGAATATTATCATACTGTAAAGATGAAAAAATAGACGAGATAATAGTAGTAAAACCAACTGAAAATTATGTATATGAAAACTTTAAAAATATAAGATTAAAACTCGAAAAAGAAGCTATAAAATTAACTTTTATAGAAGATAATTCAAGTTTTCTTTTAAGTCATAAAGAGTTTTTAGATAACTATAAAACTCCTCCAATTATGGAAGTTTTTTATAGATTTATGAGGAAAAAGTATGACATACTTATGGATTCTTGAAAACCAGTATGATGAAAATGGAACTTTGATAAAGAAAACAGATGATTTGATAAAAATCATTCCAAAACTGAAACTTATAAATCAGAAATGTCTATAGGACTAGAAAAAGCTTTAGGGTTTTATAACTACAAAGAAGAACTTAACTATCCTACGGATAGAAATTGAGCCATAAAACTTCTAAACTTTTTTATAAAAAATAATCTAGATAACTTTTGAAAACTAGAGGATGCTATGTATGAAAAAGATGATTATGTATATCACTCAAACCTGTCTACTGCTATCAATTTTTGACTTCTTTCTCCATTGGAAGTAATAAATATTATAAATAAACAGGATACTTCTATAAATAATAAAGAGTGATTTATAAGGCAAATACTTTGATGGAGAGAGTATATGTATCATTTTTTTCATTTTTATAAAGACTCTATATATGAAAATAATTTTTTAAATCATAAAAATGATTTACCAGGCTATTTTTGGTGAGATGATTTAGAAAAGTTATGACTTAATTGTCTGAAAACAAGTGTAAAAAGAGTTTTATCAAACTCATATGGTCATCATATAGAAAGACTTATGATTATTTGAAACTATACACTTTTAAACTCTATAAATCCACTAGAAGTAAACAGATGGTTTTTTGAAATGTATACTGATGCTTTTGAATGGGTTGTAAGTCCAAATGTGCTTTCTATGAGTCAGTATAGTGATGGTTGAAAACTTGCTACAAAACCTTATGTTTCTAGTTGAAATTATATTAACAAAATGTCAGATTTTTGCACAAATTGTGAATATAATGTAAAAAACAAGTATGAAACAGATTCTTGTCCTTTCAATTTTTTATACTGGAATTTTGTAAATGATAATAAGGAAATTTTCAAAGCTACAAGACAACCATTTGTAGTTAAAAATCTAGAAAAAATAGATATAGAAAAAATTAAACAAATAAAAGAAAAGTTTAAATCTTAAACTTTTCTTTTATTTGTTTTTAAACCAAGGTATAAATTTATTTGTTGATTTTTTATAGCTTTCCCAATTATCTTTCTTTTTCATACTTTCTTCTTTCATAGGTACTCAGGATACATATAAAAGTAAATAAGTTATAACTAAAAATCAAACTAAACTAAATAAGCTTTCACTCAATCATACTATACTTATTCATAACCAAAATATACTTTCTCAAAAGTAATTTGGGTTTCTAGTATATTTATACAATCATCAAGTATATGCTATGTTTTTCTTTTTTTCTTTATTTTTTATAAAGTTTTTTACTTGATTATCAGCTATTATTTCAAAACTAAGTCAAATAATAGATATTATAAGTCATAAAGTAAAAATATATGGGTTTAAATTTTCAGATCTAAATATAAAAAATATAGGAATACTTATTATAAACATAAGAGACATTTGCAATAAATAAACCTGAAAAAAACTTCTAGTATAAAAGTACTTCCATTTTTTTCTCCATTTTGCATATCTTTGGTCTTCATTTTTTTCTTTTAGCTTTCTTTTTCATATATAATAACTTAGTCTAAGTCACCAAAAAATTATAAGACATAAAACAATTATTTTACAAATATCTAGGTCAAAGTTTTGCAAAAATAATGTTATAGCAATTATAACAAATCATGTTCACCAAAAGGTATCCACTATAGAGTTATCTTTTATTTTTATGCTTATAAGAAAAAGAGCTAAAAATAGTGAAAAAATTATAAAAAATGCTAGCATTATTTTATAAAGTTATAAAAGTAAAAACTATTTACAGCTACAAGGCAGCAAGCAAAAGTTCACCAAATTATATCTACAATAGTAAATTTTATAGAATAGTTATTTAAAAAAGTAAGATTTGTTAGATCATACATAGCATAAGAAAAAAATCATAATAATGCTCAGTAAAAAATTACTTCTCATATATTGTTATACTTTAAGCTTACGAAAGTAACTATCATAGCAGATATTATAATCCATGCAGTTATTCAAGCTATTAAGTTTATTTTTATACTTCAATCACTTTCTAAACTTATAAGTTTTCAAAACTCTTTAACTAAGAAGTCTTTTGTAATATGTCATAACCATACATAATCTAAAATTAGTAAAGTTAAGAATCATATAAAGTATACTCATATTATTTTAATTATTTCCATTTTATATTTTTTATAGTTTTAAACTTTTTCAACTATTGCTAAGTTCTATCAGTTCTTTAGGGAAAGGATTTAGAATAGTTTGATTTATTATGTAATCATTTTTATCTCTTAAAGCCCATATTTTTAGCATATTTATAACAGAACTGTTTGGAATTCTGTCATCCTTAAACATATCAAGACTTTCTAGGAAAAACTCCTTTTCTTCTTTTGTACATGACTCTTTAAAGTATCAAAATATATGCATATATGCATTAGACAGTTTTTTTGTGCTATTTCTTGTTGAAAAAAGAGTTATTAACCAATCTTTATACTCACTATATATTTCATCAAAATTATCTTTGTTGTATGAGGCTATTATTCTTCAAAGCTCTTTTTGAGTATTTTGATTATAAGCCATAAAAAGGTATTTATTTTTTGCTTGAAAATCAATAAGAGCCTTTATATCTTGTAATTCTTTAAAGTCAGCTAGGCAAAAAATCTTTGATAAAAAGTCTTCTCTTATCCTGAAGTTTTTTAGCCTTCACTCATCTTCCGTAGGGTATCATCTATACTCTTGTCTTATTTCATCTCAAAATATACCACTTCATGACCTTTGAGTAGATACATGAGAGTCTATTTTATTATACACTTTTACATCTCAAATACCACAACTAGGGGATCTGTTTTTCATTATAAAACCATCTGTATTTTCTGTTTTAGATAAAAAGTCTATAGAAAACTTTTTCATCTTTTCGGTAAAGTCAGTTTTTGAGCTTGGTTGATATAGTCTTGTATTTTCTTTATCGTCCAAGTGAAGTCTTAAAGGCATTCTTGGAGTTCATAGTCATATTTCTACTTCAGGACAAACTGGTATATAGTTTACGTATTTTCATAGTTTAAGAAGAAAATCATCATTTATCTTATCTCAATTGTATCTACAATTATCAAAATTTAGACATTTTGATATAACTATATTTGGTTTTGAAAATATTCTTTCCATTTTTAAATTTTTATATTTTAGACTCTTATAATTATAAAAAAAAGATTAGATATTTCTAATCTTTTTTTCTTTTAGTAAAATATATGCTCAAACTTATGAAAAATATACCAACAGCAAAAGCTAGTAATTCTATTGGATCATCATAAGTGAAATTTATAGAGTATTTGAAATAAGTAATTATAAGTATTATAAGTACAACTGAAGTAAGTTTTTCTTTTAAATCATCAAGAGATTTTACTATAAGTGGCTTTGGTACTATTATTTTTGATCATTCATCTTTAATATACATCTCATAAAGACTAAAAGAAACTATAAGTGTTATAACTCAAAGTAAAAATAAATCTATACCTGAAACTATACTTATTATAACATCTTTTTCTGTTCAAAAATGTCATTCTCTTAAAAAAAGAGTAAAATTCATCATGGTCCAGAAAAATAGAAATATAGATGAAAGCATAGTACTTATAATAGCTAGTA
>JAAZVM010000035.1 GCA_018623505.1 Patescibacteria group bacterium
ATAAAAATATATAATAAATAAAATATACCTGTTTTAAGCTAAAAAACAATTTAATATTTAACATAAAAACTATGAATGAAGATATTTTTTACGATGATTCATATGAAATGTATGAAAATTTATCTGAAGAACAAATGCAGGAATTAATGTATAATACAATGTATACTAGTTCTTGAGATGATTTTATATCTTGAATTATTTGAGTATTTATGATTATATATTTTATAATTATGATATTATCATTTATAGGATATATCTTTAAAGCAATTGGTTTATTTTTGATAAATAAAAAATTGGGAGAAAAACATGCTTGGGTTTCATTTATACCTGCTGTTCAATTATACAACTACTTTACAGCAAGTAAAAAATCATTTTTAGCATATTTTGTATTACCTATATTAGTAGCTTTTTTATGTATTTTTGCATGATGAATGTTAGCTTGAATGACTTGAAGTATGTTTTATTTAATAGTACTTTATATAGTATGATTTGCATATTTTATAGTAAGATGGGTTCAAGTTTTACATTGAATTTCTGTTAGAACATGAAGATGAAAATGGACTACTGTTTGACTATTACTTATTCCATATATAATGTTTCCGATTGTATGATTTAAATTAAAAAAATCATTAAAAGAAGAAGTAAAAGATAAAGCAGATGAAATTAAAAATGAATTATCAGATGAATTATAAAATAAACTTAGCAAAATGCTAAGTTTATTTTTTATTTAAGTCTTTCTCTTATATATTCGTTTAATTTTGAAATTTCAACAAGTTCTTGTTCCATAGAATCTCTATGTCTTACAGTTACTTTTCATTCTTCATAATTATTTGAGTCTATAGTTACACAAAAAGGTGTACCTATTTCATCAAATCTTGCATATCTCTTCCCTATAGTTCAAACATCATCATACTCACAAACAAAATCTTCTGACAATTGACTATATATTGGTTTTGCTATATCTGAAATCTTTTTAACAACAGGTAAAACTCAAATCTTAATAGGTGCAACCTTTGGATCAAGTTTTAAATAAGTTCTATTTTCCTCTATAGTATAAGCATCAACTAAAGTAGCTAAAAATAATCTAGTTAATCAAACTGATGGCTCTATAACATAAGGAATATATCTTTTATTATTTATAGGATCAAAATATGATAAATCTTGTTTTGATTCACTCATATGAGCTTTAAGGTCAAAGTCAGTCCTATCTGCTATACCCCATAATTCTCACCAACCAAATGGAAATTTAAACTCTATATCTGTTGTAGCATTACTGTAGTGAGATAACTCATCCTCATCATGATCTCTTAATTTAAGATTATAATTTTTTAAACTTAGAGTATTAGTTAAGAAATCCATACATTTTTCTTTCCACTCAGCATGAGCTTCTAAATCTTTACCTGGTTCAACAAAGTACTCAATCTCCATTTGTTCAAACTCTCTAGTTCTAAATATAAAATTACCTGGAGTTATTTCATTTCTAAAAGCTTTACCAACTTGAGCTACTCAGAATGGTAATTTTCTTCTTGAAGTTCTAAGTATGTTTGCAAAATTTACAAAGATTCATTGTGCAGTTTCTGGTCTCATATAAATAGTAGAAGCAGAATCATCTGTAACTCATTGAGAAGTTCTGAACATAAGGTTAAATTTTTTAGCATCAGTCCAATCTCATACCTCTCAAGTGTTTGGATTTTTAACTGATTCTCATCTCATAACTTCAGTCTGTTTTTCAAGTGGCCAAGACTCTGGTATAAGGTTTGAAATTCAATACTTATCTTGTAAAGAAGCAGCATCTTCTCACATAGCTTCTATTAAATCTTCTAATAGTTTATCTGCTCTAAATCTTTCTTTAGTATTTTTATCATCAATCAATGGGTCTGAAAAACCTCATACATGACCTGAAGCAACCCAAACTTGAGGATTCATAAGAATTGCTGCATCTTGAAGCATCATATCTGTTCTTTTTTGAACAAATTCTTTTATCCATAGATTTTTTATATTTTCTTTCATAAGTGAACCATATGGACCGTAATCCCATGAATTAGCAAGTCATCCATAAATTTCACTACCTTGAAATACAAAACCTCTATTTTGACATAGATTTACTATATCTTTCATTGTAAAATTACTCATAAGACAATAATTTAAAAAATAAATTTTAAATATAAAAGACCCTTGCGAGACAATTATATTTTTATTGTCCCCAGGGTCTTTGTTGAAAAGACGGTTCCACCCGGAAGTTTTACTCTAGCAATAAGGATTTCAATCTCGGATTCCATCCCGGATTTATATAGAAAAACTTATATACTTGCTTGTATTATAAGTAAAGATAAACCTATTGCAAGATTATTTTTCCAAATCTAAACTTTCTTTGTGTATTCTATTCCATAAATCTATTATTAAATCATCACTTAATCAATACTCTCTAGATACTTCGAGATTTTCATCCATAAGTTTATTCCACCTAGTTTCATCTAGTGGATTATTTATTCAATCTTCCTTTTTTATTAAACCAATTTGTTTTACAAGTTCAAACCTTCTAAAAAGTAAATATATTATTTCTTTATCTAATGAATCTATTTGTTCCCTATATATTTTTAATAGTTCTTTATTTTCCATAAATTATTATAATTTTGTAATTTATTAGATTATAAAAAAAAGATTAGAAAATTCTAATCTTTTTTAATATTCATCACTATATACTTTAGTAGATTTCTTTATTTTTTCCTCTTCGTACTTTTTTACAGTTGTATCAGCAACCATAAAAACCCACCCCCTAGAAGCTAAAGTGTTATAATCTGTAAATTTTTCAACTACTCATTTATCTACTGCAAAATCGACATATTGCTCTTGCCAAGAAACTGAAGAGTTAGAATCATACTCAAAATCATAACCTATTGATTTAATAAGCATCTTTAAAGATTCAGCTTTAGTTATATAATCTTCAGGTCTGAAAAAATCATTTTTTGTAATAAGCTCATTATCTACTAAAGATTCTACTACAACACAAGCCCAATCATTTGGAGTAATAGAAGTTAAATCTTTAAAAGTATTATCACAAGAATCTTTCATATCAAGTCATGATACTCTAAGAGAAACAATTGCTATTTCTTGTCTAAGTACATTTTGATCTAGATTATAATCATCAGGATTAGATGATTTATCTTTTATAATTCATCTCTCAGCCAAGCTATTAGCAGCTTCTAAAGGTGTAGAACTTAATTTTACAGTTATATATTCTGATGAAACAGAAAAAGTTAAAAACAATAAAGTTATAAAAGTTAATATTTTTATCATAATATTTAATTAATTTATAATTAAATATTATTATATTAAAAAATATTATATTTAATAAATAAAAAAACTATTTAGTTTTTACTAAATAGTTTTTTTAAGTCTAGTTAACAACTGGACAAGTTCACCATTGTGGTAATCTAGCAGTATCTCATTGTAGTGGACTTCAATCAGCAAAAGATGATGGAATAGAAGCTATATTTGACACACACCAACTATTCAAATCATGATTATATGATGTATCTCTAATAAATCTACTAAATTGTGTTGTATCATTTTGAGCATTTACAGTTGATATATCCCAATACTTTACTCAATTTAAAACTTTTGTATTTACATCTTGATTAAAATTTGTAGCTCAAAAAAACATCCGTCTTACAGATTCATTATTATCCATAACCCAATTAAGAGGCTGTCATCAATTATTAAAAGATATTGCATTAGTAAACATATATGAGGTATTTTCCACATTAGACATATTCCAATATGTAACTCAGTTAATATTTTTTTCAGAAATATCTTGATTAAAATTATTGGTATTTGCAAACATAGCTCATGCATAATTTAAACTATCTGTTCTCCAATTAAATGGTTGATTTCAATTATTAAATGAAACAGCTTGATCAAATACATTATTTCAACATGTTACATTTGAAGTATTCCAATAAGTAACTCAATTGAGAGTTTTTTCAGAAACATCTTGATTAAATGAATTTGCAAAGATAAACATTTTACATATTGAAGTAACTGAATCTGTAGTAATATTTAACTCTTGATTAAAAGTATATGAATAATAAAACATTTCAGTTAGATATAATAGATTTGGTGCATTAATAGTTAATGAAACTCATCAATTATTAAATCCAAAAGCTCAATAAAACATTTTATACATAGATTCAACTGAAGAATAATCAAGATGTAATTCTTGATTAAAATTTTGAGCTAGATAAAATAATCATGCCATATTAGTTACCCTAGAAGTATTCCAAGTTAAAGAGTTTCATCAGTTATTGAAATCATATGCTCTTCATAACATTTCCTCCATATCTAAAACCTTTGAAAAATCCCAATAATTAAGGTTTTGATTTAAGTCTCTGAAATTAAAAAATGCCCATTTCATACTTGTTACATTTGATGTATCCCAAGAAGTGATATCCTGATTAAAAGTATAAGTATGTGAATATAAATCTCAGGTATCTTGATCATATCATAAATCGTAAAGCTCGGTTACATGACTTGTACATATATTATTATTTGCATCTATATTTCAAATACTATCATGTATAGTTGAATTATCTACAATTAAGTAGTTGACTCAATTATGTACAAAAGTAGATCATACTTGTAAATTTCAACATTTTACAGTAACTCAATTAGATCAAATAGTATATGTAGGTTCAGCAATTTCAGGATTTCATGTTCAATTATTTCAAGAATTAGAAGTTATAACTAAATCACTTGTTTCTAATCAATCACTAATTCACTCTTCTATGTACTTTTCAACCTCTTCAATATCACTAGAATCAACACTCAAAAGGTCACTTGAACTTAAACTTCAAACATAAGTTCAAGTATAAGCATTTTGTAAGTTAATTAATAATTGAGTTTTATCTATATCATCTGAGCTTCATACTGTTAGAATTGGCTGATTAACTGTGTTTAGTATTAATTCATTACCAGCTTCTAAATTATAGTTTGTTCTATCATAACTTCATGGAAGTTTTGAAGTACTATTAATTGCAAATTTCTTATTATCTAAAAGACTTAAAATATCTGGAGTTCATAAATCAGTACTTATTATACTAGGAACAGCAAAGATATACATATTTCATCACATAGTAACTTTTGCTACTTTACCATTATAGTTTCATACTATATATGACCATCAGATTTCATTTCATCTGGCATATGTATCTGTTATAAGATTTGGTCAGTATGATACTCATCATTCTAATACTGCTCAGATTTGTATCTCTTTTTTTGTATTTAGTACACTATATGTGTAATAGGTATTTGTAAGTGGATCTCTTGGAACTTTACTTAGTGAGTTTCAAGCTCATAGTTCTACTCTATTACTTTCTCAGAATATTCATTGTTGCCATACTGCTTTACTTTGTCATCATGTACTATATGTTACATTTACTCAGTTTTCTGGGAGTATATAGTATCATTTTTTTAATACATCGTATTCTAGTACTTTTCTTATACTATTTACATCACTTATTCTTTTACTATCTCTAGCATCTCTACTGTAACCTTGCAAACTCACAAAAGCTATAGTTCATAGCACTGCCAGGATTGTTATTACTACTATCAATTCCACCAATGTAAATCA
>JAAZVM010000036.1 GCA_018623505.1 Patescibacteria group bacterium
AAATAGATTCCGAGCTTAAAAGGTATTCTAAAGATATATCTTCAAATTTAGAAAATACAAAAGTAGTTATACTTCCAGTTGATAAAGAAACGTCAGTTTACCAAATAGCATCTATGAATGAAGCTTTATATTATCAGTGATATAAAGCATTTTCTGATGTAAATTATGAATCTTCTTTGGTTTGAACAGTTTTAGTTTGAGAAATAGAAATTCCAGAAGTTTATATTTGAGAAGATTTCTCAAAGACTATTTTTCCTTATGTAGATTTTGATGATAAATCATATATATATAACTCTCAGACTAATAGATATGAATCAAATACTGAAAATACAACAGGTTTAATAGCTGAAATATGGCATTGAGTTATTTCTCCTAATTCTTGAGATTTTGATGATGACATAAAAAAATTAAAAGATTTTTTTGATAAGAATAATGATTTTTATGAATGAAAGGGCTTATATGACTCTGATAAATGATATATGAATGGTGACTTATCTGATGATTTAAATCAATCTTACGAACCATATGTTTTTTATTTTGATTCTGTTAGAGAAAATCAATCTTTAAATTATAGCTCTTATGTTTGATATAATTTATACCAAGAAAATAAAGAAGATTTAGTATATAACAGATTCACTTCTGATTTTGCTAATTATTTAAAAAAGAAAGTTAGTTGAAAGGATACAGATGAGATTCTTTCTATGGTTTCAAATATAGATGACTCTATAGATGTAAGTCAATTTTCTCAAGATGAAAATATGGACTTACAAGATATACAAGCAAGGCATATAATAAAAAACTCAATAAAATCTTTTGTAGAGATTTTTTCTCCTTGATCAATATGAGATTTAAGAAAAGATGTTTATAATGCATGAAGATATAACTTTTGAAATAATGTTAATGTAGATTTTTCACCGTATATAGTGAACGTACTTGATATTGTTAATGATCAAATAATTAAGGAATTAAATGATGATTTTGAAAAACAAGTTGATGATTTAGTGAAAAATTGACTTAGTAGAAAAGTTGCAATTTTAAGTGATTATGAAAAAATTAAAGAGCATGATTCTACTTTTTCCTCTTATACTGATAGATGGAATTATGTAAATTATTTATATTGAAAAAGATGAAAAGATATAAATTCTGCATTTCAGTGTGGTATTTATTTATGAAGTAATACTAATGGTGGACAATTAGTAGAGGCAAATAGAGCTTATAATATAGATAAGATTTCATCAGATATTGAGGTTTTAAAACCTTATATGTCTAGTAGTTCATTTGAAGATAAATTTAATGATTGATCTGCATTTAATTGATATTGGTGATGAAATACTCCACTTAATTTAGATAAATCATTATTAGAGGAATGAAAATATAAAATTAATTATTCAGATAAAAATTGATCAATTATACCTCTTTTAGATATTGAGGGGGCTATATTATCTTCTTGAAATTCAAATACTCCATTATTTTGTGAAAGGACAAATTTAATCAACACATACGAAAATGATTGAGATGATTATTATATACCTAGTGTAGATGATTTATATAATAAAGATGATTGGTCTTATAATACCGATACCAATAGGTCTTGAAGAGTAATTGATTTATCTAAAAATTTCTCAGAGAACTATAAAACTATTTCAGCATCTAGTTGTGATTTATCTATTATTAATTTAAATTCTACTGAGGTTAAAAAAATTGATTGATGAAGTAATTGTGATAACGATTATACTTTTACATATAATTATAAATCAATCCCATCTTATATAACTCATAAGTCACCAACTTCAGATGAGATATCATCTCAAGTAAAGTCATGAGTTGCTAAAAACTTGCCAATAGATAAAGATAGATATATAGATTATTTATCTATAGATGGATCATATGAAAAAATAAACTATCCATATTTGTTTAGAATAGATTCTGGTATAAAAACCTTAGATGATGCTAAAAATAAATTGGATTCATATTTAGATAATTACTCAAATTCAGTAAATGATAAAATAAAAAAATATAAAGTTTCTGATTTATCATGACAAGATTTAGAAATATATAATTTACTAAAAACTTGAAATTATCCATCATCAAACTTCGATTTAAAAAAATACTTGAAGAATAAATGATCTAAAAATCTAAATATAGAATGAGAAACTATAAGTATAAGTTATTATGATATGCTTATATTTGCAATATATTGGAATAATTTAGATAATGTATCAGAAAAATATTCATTTGTTTTTGATAACTACTTATCAAATCAAACTATGTTTGATAATGGTTATATGTTGCCAAAAAATAAGAAACAATATGAGATTTCTTATTTATGATCAACTTGAAATACTCAAGAAATGTATATATGAATTGATCCTGAAAATAAATGAGAAAATCCATATTCTGATATAATTTCACAAAATCAATGATTATCAAATGATATACTTAATGTATCTTCTTGAAATAGTAATTATAGCTCTAAAGATGATAATTCATGTGCTCCTCCAGAGTGAGTGCCAATTATGGAATGGTTCCCAGCAATTCAGTGTTGGTTAAACAATATGCTTCCTGCAACAATATGATTATCATCATGAACTTGTTGACCTTCTTTACTAAGTCCTGAAGAAAGAGAGTATATAGAATCATGTAACTGAGATACAAATAAAAACGGTATAAATGATTGTAGTGAAAATACTTTAAAGACATCTACTTTGGACTTAAGTTCAGATACACAAAAGTATTTTTATAATAAAACTGCATATTTAAAATCCAGAGTTATCTGAGACAACTGAAATGTAGTTAAGTACCTAAACACTATAAAAACTAAGTATTATATAGAAAAAGTAGAATTAGTTAACTCTGATAATACAGAAAAAATATATGATATAAATGATGAATATCTAGATGATAAAAGTAATTATTCACCATACTTATATTTTATTGATGCGGATATAACTTTAAATGCTTGAGAATCAAACTATCAAATTAAATTTAAAGATACGGATTTAAATGTTTATCTTAAATCAGAGATTATTATAAATAATAGTGACTGAGTTAAAACTATAGACCTTAAGTCAAATTCATTAAAACTTGAACTTAGATGAGAATCACTTTTTTCTTCAGCATCAAAAATATATATTGAGGATAATAATATATTTTCATCAAGTGATGATACAGTTGAGGTAAATTCTAAACCAAATATTTATTTAATTGATTCTAATAGAAAAAAATTAGATGAAATAAAAACAGATATTTATAATCATACAAATAAAAATGATAAACTAGTTTTTGAGTTGTCTAACTATTCTAAAAATTGAAATAGTTATGAAATCAGTTACCCAATAACTGTAAAACTATTTGAATGATGAAGTTCTGTTTCAACAAATGTTTTAAATTCTAGTGATTTATCTAGTTTTTATGATTTATATTCTATTTCTAAATCTTGAGAATATAAATTACAAATTATAGATTCTAATTGATTATTGGTATCAAATAATTTTTATGTAACTGCTTGAGAAGTATCATCTATAGATTTAAATCTTTGATCAAACTATGTAGACAAATGATGAATAATTACAACGAATTATGCTACATTAAAAGATGTTTATTGAAATGTGGCAAATTCAAATTTTTATGATATAGATTTAAATATAGATTGAAAATGAATATTATTTAATGATAATAAATCTGAAGTTTTAAAACTTTCTACTAATGAATGATATGTTGTATTTAGAACAATATCTACAGATAAAAAATGAGATAATGAGATAAAAATAGATGTTTTAGATAATTTATGAAATATAATTAATTCAAGAGAAAAAGAGATTAAAGTTATAGATTGACTTTTTATAGAAAAAGATAGTTTAACTTGAGATTTTAAAATTGATACTGAATCTAATAAACTTCAAATAAAGATAATAGACTCTAATTGAAATATAGTTTATGGTTTTAATACTAGATGATATTTTAATATTGATTCTATGTATGCAAGTCAAGAAAAATCATATTTCAATATTGAAAATTGAGTTTGAGTTTTAGAATTCGATACAAATACTATTGCCTGAAAAGATATACCAGTTTCTTTTCAAATAGAGGGATTATCAAATATTTATGAATCAAATATTGATATACTTCCATGAAAAGCTATGAAGTTAGACCTTGCTTTATCAAATGGTAAGTTAGAGGCTAATTGAACTTCATACTCTATTCTTGATGTAGAATTAAAAGATATATATAATAATCTAGTTTTTACTGAAAACTCTATAAATACAAATATAGAAATACTTGAAAAGTATGAAAATATTGTAAGTTTTGATTCTACTTCAGCAAAAGTAAATTGATGAAAAGCTAGCTATAAAATATACTCAACTACAACCCCATGATTAGCTTATTTTAAAGTCTGAACTAATCCTTCATTATCAAATAATACTTTTACTTTAAGTAATGAAAGTTGAGATTTTGTTATAAACTGAGTATGAGAAAATGCATGAAAAATAGAAACTTTTTATGTTTGGGATAAATCAAAAATTTCTGAAAATAATTATAACTCACTTTATACTACTTTATTAGGTTCTTCATATTGAGATTATGAAAAAGAAAATTATTTAGCTGGTTCTATTTTGTTTGATGAATCAAGTAGATGACTAGCTGTTACTTCACTTATTTCTAACCCTTATAGGGTAAATAACACTTTTTCAGTTTCAAAAAATACATGATTAAATATATTGGCATCAAGTTCAGATTTATCACAAGATATAGAGTACAGTGCTTGAATAGAAAATAAAAATCTTTATTTTAATATTTTTAATAAAGCTTTAAATACATATATATGAAAAGTATATTATAATCTGGGTGATAATATAGATTTAGATGTGTGTGAAAGTGTAGAGTCTTGTATAAATGATAGTGATAAAACTTCTATTGTTTGAAAAAATATAAATAATGACTTTAATTTTTTCTTAGATTGAAAAAATTTAGTTTTAAGAGATGATTTTTGAAAAGATTATTTAGTTATAAATGAAGACGATGGTTTTAGTATAAATAAACCTTTAAATTTTGAGATTGTTCAATCAGGTAATAGTTATCTATCATTAAATATCTTAGAATGAAAAACTGTTATTTGAAATATAAATTTATCAATTAAGGACAATGTTGATACAACTATAACAAGAAGCCTAGATCTATTTAATCAAAAAATATGATTAACAAATAATAATATACTTATCTATTTAAGTAGTTATGCATATGGTTACTATAAAGTTTGATCAGAAGATAATTCAAAAGTTGTTATATACTATAATGATCCTTTTGGAACTAATAATTCTTTATCAGAATTTACAAAAGAAAATTTATTTTGATATGAAAATTATCTAAATAAATCATGACTTTGATGGAAAGAATGAAACAAAACTCTACTTAGTTTTTCTGCTTGAAAAACTGTTTGAGAGTCAGTTTTAGATTATCAATCTTTTTCAGTTATAAACTTATGAGACCCTGTAATAAGTCTTAAAAAACAAAAGAAAAAATTCTCAGATAGTAATTCTTTAAAGCAATTTGATTCAACTATATGAGACTTAATTATAAATGATCAAAAAATTGTTACATACAAGATTTTTGACTATAACAAT
>JAAZVM010000037.1 GCA_018623505.1 Patescibacteria group bacterium
AAAGTAATAAAGTAGAAAAAAAAGTATATAATCATACTTTTGCTGAAAGAATCTCAAAGAGTGATTATTTCAAATGAGAGTTTATATCAAATGATATTGCTTCTATTTATCCAAGAAGAGAAGCTCTTGTAAGAGATATATTAGTAGATATATGAGATAGTGTAAAAGTTTGAGATACTCTAGCGATTTTGTTTAATCCTTGAGTTTGATGAGAAGGACAATCAAAAATCAATTTGAAAGATACTGTTGTTTCATCAAAAAATAATTTACTTGTAGAAGCGAAAAAAGTAAAAGAAGCTAAAGTAGAAGAACTTGAACAAAAAATAAAAGAAAAGGAAGTTATATTAGAAGAAACCATTAAAAATTTTGATTCTAAAATAAGTCAAATTTGAAATCAAGAAACATTATGATCAGAGTATCAAGTTACATTAAAATCATTAGAGAATTTAGAAAAAAATCTTGAAAATGCTTTAAAAACAAAAGAGGAACTATTAAAAGAAAGTTCTAATAATATTTCTCAAAAACAAGATTTATTAAACTCTAAAATGGATGAGTTATATAATAAAATAATACCTGTATTATACATTTGAAATGAAGTTGATATAGATTATAGAGAAATAAAAACTTATGATTTTTCTGATTATTTTTGAGCTAAAAGTAGTATGTCTGTATCAGACTTAAAAGATGTATTAATTAGTTTTCATAATAATTATGATATTCTAGAAGTTAATGAAAAATATGAAAAACTAATAGATATTAATAATAAATTAATAGTTGTTTTACAAAATACTATTGTTTCTGTTTCAGCGTGAACAACAGAGTCTATAATATCATCACATATTTCTGATATAAATACATATAATACAACACTTATTTCACAAAAAGAACTACTTGATGATGCTTTAAATGATTATAGAGTATTAGAATTAACTCAAAAGGAAAAAATAGAAAATATTGAATTACAAATATCAAAAAAAGAAAATGAATTAACATTGATTTTAGCTAAGTCAGATACTACTAAGTCTGAAAAACAATTAGCTATATCAAAATTAAAATCTGAAATTGAAACACTTAAAAAATCAAAAAACTTAATAGTAGCTAATGAAGATAAAACAATAACTTCTATAGAAAATGAAATAGCTATAGCAAAAGCTGATTTAAATAGTGAATATATTATATCATGAGACTATAAAATTGTTTCTCCATTTTCATGAGTTATTTCAAAACGATGAATTGAAATATGAGAAAAAATATCTCCAAATAATGAAGCTTTTAGAATTTCTTGAGTTGATACAACTTTATCTAGAATAACAAAAAAAGAAGTTAAATTTTATGTTCCTGAAAATTTAAAAGATAATATAGAAATATGAAATGAAATTTATTTTTATTATTGAGATGATGAAACAAAAACTTTTACTTGAACTTTATATCGTGTATCGCCAGAAATTGATACAGAAACCTTAAGTATTATAGCTCAAGCAAAAGTTGATGATAATACATTAATACCTAATAAATCTACTATTAGAGTGCAGCTAGAAACTACTAAGGATATTTTTAAAATACCAAGTTCTACTATTTATAATAAAGATGAAAGAAAAATAGTTTATTATAAAAAAGATAACTGAAAATTATGAGTTAAAGATGTAAATATAGTTTCTGATGATTGAGAATATTCTTTAGTATCATGAAATTTTGATGAAACTTTAAAGATAGTTACTACTCCTATATTTATTAAATAATAATTATGCTGAATAAACTTATAAAATATTTTATAAATAATGCGTTTATAACAGTTATAATTTTTATTGTAATATCTGTTATATCTATAATCGCAATATATAAAACCCCAATAGATGCTTTACCTGATTTATCTGAAAATCAAGTAGTAGTAATGACAAAATGGCCATGACAAACTCCTAAAAATATTGAAGACCAAGTTACTTATCCTATTACAATATGAATGCAATGACTTGCTTGAGTAAAAGATGTAAGAGCAATGAGTCAGCTTTGAATTTCAATGGTTACTGTTATATTTGAAGATGATATTGATGAATATTTTGCTCGTGACAGAGTAAACGAAAGATTAAGTTTAATTAAGTCTGATTTACCACCTTGAGTTGAACCTGTATTATGACCTGATGCTACATGACTAGGGCAAATATATATGTATACACTTGAAAGTGATAATCATGATTTAACGCAGCTGAGAACACTTCAAGATTTTTATGTAAAACTTTGATTACAATCTGTTTCTTGAGTAGCTGAAGTTGCTAGTATTTGATGATATAAGAAAAATTTTCAAATTGTAGCTGACCCATTAAAACTTTCAAATTATAATATATCTTTGCAAGAAATTAGTGCTATTGTAAGTTCATGAAACAATAATGTTTCTTGAAGAGTAATTGATAATTGAGGTAAAGAAATAGCTATTGAATGAGTATGATTTATAGAAACTGAATCTGATTTAGAAAATATTTATATCAAAGATGTATGATGAGTTCCTATTAAATTATGAGACATAGCTGAAATAAAAATATGAGCTGAATTTAGAAGATGAATTTTAGCTGACCAAAATGAAGAAAAAGTAGGATGAATAATCGTAATGCGTTATAAGAAAAATCCACTTGAAGTGATTAAAGCAGTAGAAGAAAAGATTAGCGAAATAGAAAAATGATTACCTTCATGAGTTAAAATAGTATCATTTTATGATAGAACAAGCTTAATTAAAGATGCTATATCAACACTTTCATGAATTTTAACAACAGAATTAATTATAACAATTATTATATTGTTTCTGTTCTTATGGAATTTTTGAGCTTCACTTGTTACAGCTATTTCATTAGTTGTATGAGTTTTGATTACTTTCTTATGTATGAAGTTATTTAATATACCTTCAAATATAATGTCACTTGGTTGAATTGCTATTGCTATATGAACGATGGTTGATGCTGCAATTGTGGTAACTGAAAATGCTTATAATAAATTATTAGGGAAAGAAAATGCTAGTATTAAAGAAAGAACAAAAATAATTACCGAATCTACAAAAGAGGTTGCATGACCACTTATGTTTGCAATACTTATTATAATCCTTTCATTTGTACCAATATTTGCACTTGAATGACAAGAGTGAAAGTTATTTTCACCACTAGCGTTCACTAATATGTTTGCAATGCTTTGAGCATTATTTGCTTCATTATTTTTAGCTCCAGTTTTATGTATATTTTTCTTAAAATGAAAACTTAAAAGGGATAATGAAATACCTATTGTTAGATTTTTACAAAGAATATATGAACCGATATTGATTTGGGCATTAAAAAAGAGAAAAGTTGCTTTAGCGATATCATGAATACTTCTTGTAATTTGAGTTTGATTATTTACTCGTATAGGTTCAGAATTTATGCCACCACTTGATGAGTGAAGTATAATGTATATGCCTATGACTGTTCCAGATGTAAGTGATAGAAGAGCGAGAGATTTACTTATAGAATCAAATAGAATTATTTCTGAAATACCTGAGGTAGAAAAAGTTGTATGAAAAGCTTGAAGAGCTAATACGGCTACTGATCCAGCTCCACTAGCTATGCTTGAAACAATCATTACTTTAAAACCTAAGTCTGAATGGAGAGAAGGAATAACAAAGCAAGATATTATTGATGAAATGAATAGAAAAATTAAGATTAATAATCTTTGGAATGGTTTTACTCAGCCTATTATTTGAAGAATTGATATGCTTTCTACAGGTATAAGAGCTCAGGTATGAATAAAAATATTTTGAGATGATCCTATGGTATTAGAGAAATTAGCTGTAAAAGCAGAAGATTTAATGTGAAATGTTCCATGAGGTTTTTGAGTTACAGCAATTAGAACAACTGGTCTAAAATATTTACAAATAGACTTAGATGAAAGAAAATTTAACCAATATTGAATAAAAAAAGCTGATGTTTTAAGTACAATTTCTACCTGAATTTGATGAACTACAATATCTACTACAATAGATTGAAGAGAAAAGTATGGTATTGAGTTAAGATTAAAAAATAATTATAGAGAAAGTTTAGATGATATTAATAGTTTAGAGGTTTCTTGAAAGAATTGAAATATTATATTATCTCAAGTTGCTAATATCTCTTTAATTGACTGACCAGCTACTATTAATAGTGAAAATTGAATTATTAGATCAGCAGTACAAATGAATGTAGTGTGAGTTGATTTAGTTTCATTTGTTAATGATTGAAAAAAATATATAGATGAGAATTTAGAGCTTCCTGAATGATATTTTGTAGAATGGACAGGGCAGTATGAAAATCAATTAAGAGCAAAAAATACTTTACAAGTAGTAGTTCCTACAGTAGTTTTAATAATACTTTTTATATTATTTTTAGCTTATAAAGATTGATGATTAGTTTGAATTGTAGCTTTAAGTATACCTTTTAGTTTAATAGGTTGAATTATAGCTTTATATATTTCTTGATTTAACTTTTCTGTTGCAGTTTGGGTTTGATTTATATCACTTTTCTGAAATGCTGTTGAAACTTGAGTAGTTATGATTTTGTATTTAGAAAATTCATTTAGAGAAAAATTCTGATTACCTTTGATGGATGAAAAAACTTTAAGAGATGAAGATTTTAAGAATACTGTGATAACAGAAGAATGAATACATATGTCTGTTGTACATTGAGCAATGATTAGATTAAGACCTGTACTTATGACTGCTTTTACTTCAGTTATATGATTGTTTCCTATGATATGGAGTAGTTGAACAGGTGCTGAACTACAAAAACCATTAGCAATAGTTGTAGTTTGAGGTTTAATTACTTCTATAGTGCTAACTTTAATTATATTACCAATTTTATTTTCTTATTTAAGAGAAAGAAAGGTAAATCTTTAATTCTTAATTTTTATTATTATGTATTGATATAATTGAGACTTTTGATTCTTTCATATGTGATGATTTTGAATATTTAACTTAATATTTTATTGATTAATAATTTTTGCAATTATATATTTTATAAATTCTAGAAAAGTTGAAAAATGAGAAACTGCTTTAGATATTTTAAAAAAGAGATATGCAAAATGAGAAATCACTAAAGATGAATTTGAAGAGAAAAAAAAGGATATTACTTAAAAATAAATAAGAAAGAAAACTTATAAAAACTCTTGTATTTTTAATTTATATTTATAATTTTTTTATTATGAAAAAAATAATTTTAATAGCTTTATTAGCTACATCAACACTTTTATTAGCTTCTTGTGGTTCTGAAGCACCGTTAACTGAAGCACAACAAGCTGAAAAATATAACATGACAACTACTGAATATAAAGAAATGAAAGATGCTGCAGCAAGAATGAATATGACAATAGAAGAACATATGAAACATTCTTCTATGGATGATTCTGAAATGGATATGGATATGTCTGATGATTCTCATATGATTGAAGATGATATGGAAATGGATATGAATAAATAGAGTACTTCAATAATAAGTATATTATTTATGTAATATTACATCTATGAAATAATAAATATATAAATACCTATAGTTCTCATATAGCTGTACTTATATATAAAGTAATAAAAAGAAAAGAAGAATACTTGTATTAA
>JAAZVM010000038.1 GCA_018623505.1 Patescibacteria group bacterium
AAAAACTATTATAAATGAAATAAAAAATATTAATACAGAATTAAAAGATACTTTAAAGAAAGAGATAAGCAAATATAATTCTGATATGGATAAAACAATATCAATATATCATGAAATATGAGTTAGGCTTTCTAAAAAAATAGACTCAATATATTTAAAATTCTACAATCCTGAGCTAGAAAATAAAAAAGTACTTACAATATCAGAATCTAAACTTAAAAATAGTATAAAGAACTTAAATAAAATATCTAAAAAACTAAATGAATTTGATAAAATCAAATTTACAAAAAAAGAAGAAATAAAAGAATCGTTTATAAGGTTATTAAAAGAACTTAGGGTTGATCTATATAACATAAAAACATATTACAAATAAAAAGAAGCTAATATTAGCTTCTTTTTATTTGTAATTTATCGAATAATCAATCAATTTCTGATTTAGTTAAATGCTTTATTTCTCAATCTCAAAGCTTTCATAAATTTATATTTTCTATTCTTATTCTCTTTAATTTTTTAACTCTTGATCAAACTTTTTCAACCATCCTTCTTATCTGTCTATTTCTTCACTCAGTAATTATAATACTAAATTTTCATGAAGAAATTCTGTTTATGACTGCTTTTTTTGTATAACTTCATAATATAAATAATCAATCTCTCATTTTTTGTAGAGAATTATCATCAATATTTCAAAATGTCTCAACTATATACTCTTTTTCATGATTATATCTTGGATGCATCAAATAATTAGCTAATCTTCAGTCATTTGTCAATAGTATTAAACCTGTAGTTTCTTTATCAAGTCTTCAAATAGGGAATACTCGTTCTTTTACTTTTATTATATCTACTATGTTAATTTCATCGTTTTGAGCACAAGTAGTAACAATCCCCCTTGGTTTATTTAACTTATAATAAACTTGTTTTTTTTGCTCCTCAAGAGCTTTGTCTAAAATTTCAACTTTGTCAACTCATGATATAACAGACTCTCAAATAGTAGCTATTTTTCAATTTATTTTTACTAATCACTTAGTAATATATTCTTCTGCTTTTCTTCTTGAACAAAATCAAGCTTGACTTAAGTACTTTTGTAATCTAATTTTCTCCATAATAATTATTATAAATTTTTTCTAATCAAATAATATCCTTTTTGTTGCATTCCCAAGAATTCATTATATTTCATCTATAATTTGCATCTTCTATTTTACAAATAAATGAATCTACACATTTTGCAGATTGAAATAATCACTCTTGATGATCAAATACATTATCTGCAGAGTATTTGTTACAAATTTTATCTGCTCATGTGTAATAAATAGAAAAGAATAAAACTGAAACTATTATATAAATTTTTATTAGCTTAAATATCATTATTTATTATTGTTATATATTATTCTAACTTCAGGCTCTAAGTTTAAATTGAACTTATTATATACTTTTTCCTTAGCAAGACTTATAAGTGATAATAAATCTTTATATGAACCATTTATTTCTGACATAAGAAAATTTGAATGTAAATCTGAAAAATATGCTGTTCATAACTTATATCCTTTTAATCATACTGATTCTATTAAAAATCAAGCTGAAAATTCTCTAGAAGGGTTTTTAAAAAAACTTCAACAACTATTTCATTTTGGCTGTTTATTCTCTCTAAAATCTAAATTATCTACATCACTTGAGTATTTTTCAGATAGATATGATAAATCAAATTCAGAGGAAATTATAAATAAATCTTTATTTTTTTTAATAATAGAGTTTCTATAAGAAAAATCCATATCTTTTTTTCATAAATTTACAACTTGTCAAGTTTTCAAGTCATAAACTTGACAAGTTGAAAAATTATTCTCAATCTCCAATCAAAAACATCAAGCATTTCAAAATATAGCTCATCATATACTTCATGGTAGTCATATAAATCTATGCCATAATTTTTGTCAAAAATCATACTCTAATCATTTAGCAATATCTGTAATTAGCTCATTTGTATATGATGTTAATATTTTTGTTTCTTTATTATAAGTCCATCATCTTAAATTATTTTTAATAATTACTCAATCATAAGTATCAAAAGCAAATAACATATTAGTTCATCATCAAATAATCAGAAATCATAAATTGTTTGATTTTGAAAAATTATATATACTACTTAATTTTTCTAAGTCATTTATTGAGTTAATTTCATAATAATATTTAGTAAATGCTTTTGTTTTATAGTTTGATAAACTCGTTATTTCTATATTTTTTTTAAGTATTTTTTCAATCATTATATTTTTTTAAATATTTATCAATTGCATATCAAGTAAAACTATTCTTTAAATACCTAATATCCTCTACTTTTCATTGTCAAACAAGCTCTCATCACTTATCTCAACCATCAGGTCATATATCTATTATATGATCTGCATTTAAAATTACATCCATATTATGTTCTATAACAAGAACTGTATTTCACTTATCAACTAATGAATGTAAAATATGTAATAATTTGTCAACATCTTGAAAATGAAGTCAAGTTGTAGGCTCATCTAAAATATAAAAAGTTTTACTAGTTGACCTCTTAGACAACTCCGTAGACAATTTAACCCTTTGGCTTTCTCATCATGATAAAGTAGTACTAGATTGTCAAAGTTTTAAATATGATAGTCAAACTTCATCTAAAACCTTTAAAACTTTTATAATTTTAGGATGACTAGAGAAAAACTCTAAAGCTTCTTCAACTGACATATCTAAAACCTCTGAAATAGTTTTTCATTTATATTTTACAGACAATGTATCTCTATTATACCTAGATCAAGAACATGTTTCACACTCAATATAAACAGGTGGCAAAAAGTGCATTTCTATTTTTTTTACACCATCTCAATCACATGAGTCACATCTACCGTCTTTTGTATTAAAACTAAACCTACCTGGTCAATATCATCTAATTTGAGCCTCATTGGTTTGAGCAAATACTTCTCTAATAGGAGTAAACACTCAAGTATAAGTTGCTGGATTACTACGTGGAGTTTTTCAAATAGGTGACTGGTCAATAATTACTGTTTTGTCAAGATTTTCCAATCATTTAATTTTTTTAAATTGTCAAGTTTCTCTTTTTGCTCTATTTAATTCATTTGCTAGGTGATTTGCTAATATATCATTAACTAAACTTGATTTTCAGCTTCAAGAAACTCAAGTTACAACTACAAAATTTGAAAGAGGAATTGTAACATCTATATTTTTTAAATTATGATGACTTGCTCATATAATAGACAATACTTTATTGTTTTTCTTTAAATCATTAAATTCTGGCCTAAATCATCTATTTACAAATATATCTCTATCTCATCTTAAATAAGGTCAAGTTACAGAATTTTTATCTTTTATGATATCATTCATAGTTCATTCTGAAACTATAGTTCATCAATGTATTCATGCTCAAGGTCAAATATCTATTATATGATCTGATTCTCTCATAATATCCTCATCATGCTCAACAATTATTAAAGTATTTCAAATATCTCTTAATTTTTTTAGGTTTTCTATAAGCATATCATTATCCCTTGGGTGAAGACCTATAGATGGTTCATCTAATACATAAACAATTCACTCTAACCTAGTTCATAATTGAGTAGCAAGCCTTATTCTTTGAGCTTCTCATCATGATAAAGTTCAACTTTTTCTAGAAATTGTCATATAATAAAGTCAAACTCAAGAAAGAAACTCTAATCTTTCAATAGAATTTTTCATAACTTTCTGAGTTAATTTTTCTTGACTTTTAGTTAATTTAATACTTTTAAGAAAATCAATTGATTTTGAAACACTTAAGTCAGATAATTCTCATATATTATAAGATCAAACATATACACTTAAGCTTTCCTTATTTAATCTATGACCGTTACATTCATAACAATCCATATCAACTATGAAATCATCATAGTGTCACTTTTCAGCTCATCAATCATAATATCTTCTAGTTAAAGTATTAATAACTCATTCAAAAACTGAATTATAAGTATTCTCAACTCAAAATTCATTTTTATAAACTACTTTATATTTTTTTTCTCAAGTACCATACAATAAAATATCTTTATCTTTTTTAGATAAATCACTATATTTTGTGTTTAAATCTATTTTTGTACTCTTAGCAATTTCTTTTAATAACTCAAAAAAGTAATCTCATCAAAAACCTGGTGCTATAACAGCTCATTCTAAAAGTGTGAGTTTTTTATTTATTATTTTTTCTTCTAAAAAAACTTTTTTTACTCATAATCAATGACACTCTTTACAGGCTCAAGAGTGACTATTAAAAGAGAAGCTAGATATAGACAATTCTGCTGGTATATGTCAACAATTAGAACAAACAAAAATATTTGAAAATTGATTTTTATTTTTCAGATCGTCAATCTGAATTAATCATTTTCAAACTTTAAAAGCTAAAGAAAGGGAGTCTTTTAATCTTTTAATATCGTTTCATTCTGGATCACTATAATCTTTTACAACTAACCTATCTATAACAATATATATATCATTATTTTCTACTGATTGTAATTCATCATTAACTGTAAAAATTTTATCTCAAATTGAAAATCTTATAAATCAAAGATTTAGAACTTCTTTTTTTATATCATTAAAACCTTCAAATTTTCATTTTAAGGGTGCTTTTACTATAAATTTAGTATCTATTTCAAGGTTTGATATAAAATCAATTACATCTCATATACTGTCCTTTTTTACAATAGTTCAACATTCTACACATTTTCTAGTTCCTATATTTAAATATAATAATTTATAATAATCGTATATTTCAGTAATTGTTCAAACTGTTGATCTAGGATTTTTATTAGTTGTTTTTTGATCAATTGATATTGTTGGAGAAAGTCCCTTTATCTCTGATACTTCAGCCTCTTCTCACATTCATCAAATAAACATACGTGCATAACTTGAAAGACTTTCAAGATACTTTTGTTGTCAAACATTAAAAATAGTATTAAAAGCAATGCTTGATTTACCGCTTCATGATACCCCCGTTACAACTGTCATTTTATTTTTTGGAATTTTTACACTTACATTCTTCAAATTATGCGTATTTGCTCATATTACTTCTAAGTATTTTGACATATTTTTCACTTATTATTAAAACATTGTTAAATTTTACTCAAAAAAAAAGATATTCAAATATTTTTTAAATATCTTTTTAATCTGAAGATATAACTAAAGAATAAACTCTATTTGCTCCTTTTTCTTTTAGTATTTTTGAAACTTCATTAATAGTAGATCAAGTTGAAATAACGTCATCCATAATTATAAAATTTTTTCATTTGATAAAATTTTCATATTTTTTATATATTGAAAAAGAATCTTTTAAATTAAAAATCCTGTTATTTCTTTTTAATTTTGATTGTTGCTTTGTATATCTATTTTTATACAAAAGTTTTTTATAATCTAATCAAACTAGTTCTGAAAAATAAATTGAAAGTACTTCACTAGAATTATATCATCTTAAAATTTTTCTAGTAAAATGACTTGGTATAGAGACTATATAAAATCAATCTA
>JAAZVM010000039.1 GCA_018623505.1 Patescibacteria group bacterium
AATTTAAAAAGTATACTTTTAAATTGAGAAAATATTTCTGATTTAATAGATGATTTATATTTCAAGTGAATTATTCAAGTAACAGGTAATAGACTTATTGAAAATCATAAAAATTATATAAGTCAGTTATATCTTAAAAAAATTGATTTAGATAACAAAGAGTTAAATTTAAAAGGTCTAAGAAAACAACTTATTATAGAGAAAAAAATACTTGATGATAAAAAAGAATTTAAGGAATCACTTTTAGTTGAATCAAAATGACAACAAGCTTATTATGAGGAGTATTTAGATAATAAAATCAAACTTGAAGAAAAGCTAAAAATAGAAACCTTAAAAGAAAAAATAAGACTAAATACAGTAAGAGAAAAAATACTTGATAAATACGAATGTGATTATGTTGATTTATCTGTAAATACTATAGAAGTAAGAGCATTAGAGAAAAATGATCAAAAGTGTTATAACATAAATAGGATGATATATTCTGAAACACAGCTAAATGAATCTGTTTCATTTACAAAAGAAAATAATCCATTTCTTTGGCCAGTTAATCCTTCTTTATGATTAAGTTCTTATTATCAAGATGAAGAATACAATGATACACTTTGAGCAGAACATAATGCAATTGATATAAGGGTTCCACAATGAACTTCGGTATTAGCACCAATGGATTGATATGTTGTTTATGTAAATAAGCCTGATTCTAAGGATTATTCTTTTGTAGTTTTAAAACACTATGATTGATATATAACTGTATACTGACATCTAAGTGAAGTACTTGTTGATGAATACGAATATGTAGAAGCAGGGCAAATTTTTGCAAAATCTGGATGAGAATTTGGTACAAATTGAGCTTGATATATAACAACATGACCACATCTTCATTTAGAAGTTTTTAAAGATAAAGAGTATATAGATCCATTATCTGTTTTAGATTTATCTTATTTAAGTATAGAAAACTTAGACTCTAAATATGCATCCAAATATCAGTTTGACTTTAATGCTAGAAGGTGATTTATGTATAACGATAACTGATCATCTAACTCAAATACATTTTATCTTTTATGAACAAATGAGATTGAAAGACAAAAGTATCTTATAGATAAATATGCTGTAGATTGATTCGATGATTGGCAAATGTGGGTTGATGAATCAATATTTTGAAATATAGATCCATCTCTTACTATGTGTATATGACTTGCTGAAAGTACTATGTGACTTAATATGACTACTTCATATAATATAGGTAATGTATGAAATAATGATAGGTGAGATAGGGAGCATTTATCCTCACCAAGAGAGTGAATATCTCTTATTGTAAGTACTTTAAATAATAGGTATTTTAGAGATATAGATGAGTTATATAAGCTATCTTGAGCTTGAAGAAAAGAGTATTGAGACAAGCCTTGTACAACACAATGAGAATTTTGTTATGCTACAGATACTAATAATTGGCATAATAATGTAACTAAATGTTTAACACATTTGAAAGCTAGATATATACCAGATGATTATAATTTTAGGATTCTTAAATAGCTAATTTTTGCAATAAAAAAAGATATATGTTAATATTTTTATATATTAATATTATCTTTTTTTATTATGAAAAAATTAAAATATATAATTTGATTTTATTTATTATCAATTATTTATACAAACTCTAGTGCTTTTGCAGTTGATGCTGGTAGTGCTGCTGAAACTTCTAAGCAAAATATTTCTATAATTAGTTCTATGTTTAATCAAGAATTTTTCTTGAATTTTATATTTGCAATAGTTGTTTTGGTTTGAACATTTTTTGTTTCTAAAGTAGTTTCTGCAAAACTTACTAGGTATCTTGAAAATTCTGCTAGTTGAGAATGACAAAATAGGGAAGAATTAGTATGAGTATTAAGTAGAACTGCACATATTACCATTTTAGCAATAGGTTTTTCTATAACTCTTACTATTCTATGAGTTGATATGTGAATATTTTTATGAGGTTTATGATTTTGAATTTGATTTACTTTAAAAATATTTTTATCAAACTTTATAGCTGGTATAATAATGGTTACACAATGAACATATCATAATTGAGATGTTATATCTGTTTGATGAGAAGTAGGTAAGATTCATAGAATTCATTCACTTTTTACTGCTATTCAAAAGTTTGATGGAATTATGTATTATGTTCCGAATGTAAAATTCCTTGAAGACAATGTATCAAATTATAATAATAATGATAAAAGAAGAGTTGAAGTAGAAGTTTGAGTAGATTATGATACTGATATAGTTACTGCAAAGAAAATAATGCTTCAAGTTGTTGAACAATTTCCACATGTATTAAGATGACCAGAAC
The DNA here is from genome assembly GCA_018623505.1 of Patescibacteria group bacterium. Taxonomy (GTDB): domain Bacteria; phylum Patescibacteriota; class Gracilibacteria; order BD1-5; family UBA6164; genus JAAZVM01. The sequence goes on from JAAZVM010000039.1 coordinate 2,333, forward strand.
CAATGGTTGTAGTTGATAAACTTGATAATAGTTCTATAAATCTTAAAGTACTTTTTTGGATAGATTCTAAAACTTGAAATTATTTTATGACAAAATCAAATGTCACAGAAACTATAAATTTAGCTTTTAGAAAATCTGGTATAACTATTCCATTTCCACAAATCACACTTAGTAATAGAGATGATTTTACTATAAAACAATAAAAAAGAAGACTTTTAGTCTTCTTTTTTATTTTTAAGCATTTCTATTTTTTATATTTAGATATACAAATCAAAGTATAAGAGAAAGTATTAGTAGTATTACTAACTCAGGTCATGTTTGTATTTTTGTAGCTTCAGATAAATCTCACATATAAACTTCTCAGTTTTCATCTTTTGCTTCAGCTTTTACTGCGAAGTATTCAAATTTAACTTCTTCTCAAGTCATCATAATTTCATATTTGCTTTCACTAGTTGAATCAACTAATTCTAGTTCTCAGTCATCTAGTTTTTTATATATGTTATAATTATTTACTCACTCTATTTCATTCCAAACTAATATAGATCTATTTTTTAATTCTATAAGTTTTAATCATTTTATAGTTAAATCCATTTTTTCAGCTTCCTCTTTTGTAACTACAACTTCTTTTTCTTCTTCTACTTTTTCTTCCTCTTTAGGTTCTTCTGCAGATTCCATTTCTACTTCATTTACTTTTATGCTAGAAACTCATAATTCTTTTGTTTCATGTCACATTTCATCTTTTAAAACTATATCTATAGAATAACTTCAAGCTTCTTTAGGTGCATATAATTTTCAAAGATATAATCAATCTTCTGTTTCTTCTACTTTTGTTATTACATCATTTATTATAACACTTACATCAGTTAATCAAGAAGTAGCTGAAAGCTCTACTTCAAAACTTCATTCTGAATCAACAACTTCTGGAGTTATTTTTAAGTTTTTAAATACTAATTCTCAGTTATCTACTTCTATACTTACTTCTTCTGATTCTCAAATTACTTCATTATCTGAGTTCAAGATTTTTGCTACTATTAAATTTTCACCATTTACAAGTCAGTCTACTTCTTTTTCATAAACTCAAGAATTATTTGAAGTAGTTCTAAATTCAGTTTCTCAGTTTAAAACTAATACGACTTGATGATTTTTTAGAGTACTACCAGATACTTTGATTTTATCATCTCAAATAGTAAGTCAATTCTCTGGAGAAATTATATCTATTTCAGCCTTTTCTACTTCTTCTGATTTAACTATTTCAACTTCACCTATACCAAAAACACTTTCATCATTGAAATCATATACATTTATGTTTTGAAGTCATTCGCTGTTAAATTTTAGAGCATCTTCAAAAACTACTTTTCAAAGATCAGATGATACAAAACTATATGTATTATCTTCTAAAGCTATTGGTAGTTCTGCTTCAGGATCAGATTCCGAAAAAATTAAAACTACTCATTCATAATCAGTTACTGTTATGTTATTTTTATCAACAGCTTCAATTATAAGATCAAGAGCCTCTCATGCTTTAGCTGAACTTGGATCAATTGTAACTTGAAAGTGATCTAATCAAGCTGCAAAAGTATTTGAAAATCATATAAACAAACTTGTAAGAGTTCATATTAGAAGTCATTTTTTTATATTCATAACAGCAAAAAGTAATATTTTAAATATAAAATCATATTAATTAAAAAATCGCTTTTTAAAACTAAAAATAGCCTATTTCACTTTACTTATAATAGTTTTATATTTTAATATAATTAGTTCATTCTTCTTCATATATATTTGATATAAATACTTGATAATATCCTATTTTTTTAAGTAACATATCTTTATGATTTTCATCAAGTTCACTAAGTAAATCATCTATTATAAGTATTGGTTTTTTTCATTTTTTCTTTTCGATAAAAATTCATTCAAGAAGTTTTAAGTATATAATTATACTTTTTACTTCTCATCTAGATGCGAAATGTACTACTGAAATATCATCAACTATTATATCAAAATCATCAACATGTGGTCATATAGCAGTTTTTCATAATATAATATCTCTATCAATATTTTTCTCTAAATAATTAGTAATTGATTTTCCTATATCATCAAAATCTACTTTAGTTTTGTATATAAAATCTATTTTTTCTATCTTTCAAGAAAAGTACTCTTTTGTATTTATTATTGATTCTTCTAAAAAGTTTATAAATTTAATTCTTTTTTTGTAAATTTCAGAGCTTATTTCTATGAATTTTTTATCCCAGAATTTTATATCTTCTTTTTTTGCTCTATTCTCTTTTATTGCTTTAAGTGTAGAGTTTCTAGATTTTAATATTTTTTTGTATGATTTTATTAATTCATCATACTCTATATAACTACTTTTTAATGTTTCATCTATAAAATCTCTTCTAAGGCTAGGTGATAGGTACATCATATTCATAACCATTGGTGAAAATATTACAGAAAGATGACTGTTTTCTATAAACTTCTTTTTGGCTACTTTTTTATTATTTACTAAGTAACTTTTTTTCTTATCTTTTTTTGAATAATGTATTGCGTATTTACTTCATCTTTTATTTAAAATTTCCACAAAAAAATAATCCTCTCACTTTTTAACTAAATCTTCTATGTTTAGTTTTGTGACAGAATTATTTCATAAAATGCTTAGAGCTTCAAGTATATTTGTTTTTCACTTTCAATTCTCTCAAATTATGAAATTTTCCATTTTTAGGTTTCAGATTTTTTTATCTGAAAAATTCCTAAAATTTACTAATTTCAAATCTGTTATCATAATTATTTCATTATATCTGTAACTGCAATTTGGTTTGCTATTACTTTTTGATTACTACAATCAAGTAAATCTTTAGGATTTTGTTCTCTTTTTTCTATATCTTCTCTTAATGCAGAGTTATTTATTTCACTTTCTACAACGTTTACAGTTGGAATTACTCAAGATGTATCTACTTCATTTAATTGGTCTATATAATCAAGTATACTATTTAAATCTCAAACTAGTTTTGGGTCAGATAAATCTACTTTACTTAAATTTTTTGATAATTTTTCAATTTGTTCTTGTGTTAAACTCATTTCTTAATATTATTATTTTAATAAATACTAAAACAAATATAATTTTTATTTATAAAAAATCAAGTATGAACTTTAAAGAAAATTTTTCAAAAAATTTTTCGGATAAATCAAATATGAT
>JAAZVM010000040.1 GCA_018623505.1 Patescibacteria group bacterium
TATAGAAATGCTTTAAAAACAGAAAAAATTATGCCTGTAGCTCAAGGAGAAATAAAAGAAATAATTTCTCAAGACCCTCTTACTATAAAAATACACATAGAAGTTTTTCCTGATATAGTTATAGATAAAAAATATAAAGATATAAAATTAAAAAAGAAAAAAACTACTGTAAAAGCGGATGAAGTTAAAAAAGCTATAGAAGATATAGAAAAAAGATTTACTAAATTTGAAGAAGTAACTGATAAAAGGTCAAAAGCTAAAATGGGTGATAGAGTTACTATAGATACTGAAGGTTTTGAAGATGGTAAATTACTTGATAATACTTCAATGAAAGATTATCCTTTAGTTCTTGGTTCAAACATACTAGTTCCTGGTTTTGAAGAAAGTATAGTTGGTTCAAAATTAGGAGATGAATTAGAATTTCCAGTAGAATTTCCAAGTGATTATCACAATGGAGACTTTGCAGGTAAAAAATCAACTTTTAAAGTAAAAATAAATAAATTTGAAAAAGCTGTAAAACCTGAGTTTACTGAAGAATTCATAGAACAATTAAGAGGTCAAAAACTTGATTTTGATGGTTTTAAAGAACTTATAAAATCAGAAATAAAAGATACAAAAGATTCTAATGCTAGAATGGAAGAAGAAGCTGAACTTATAGAAGAATTATTAAAAATTTCTAAAGTAGAGGTAGGGGCTTCTATGATAAAAGAACAAATAGAAAGAATGTTTTCTGAAATTAAACAAAATATGGCAAATGACAATGTAAAAATGTCAGACTACCTAGAAAGTTTAAAAATGGATGAAGAACAATATAAAGAAACAAATATTAAACCTCATGCTATAAAAAGAGTTCAAGGAGAATTATTACTTCACAAATTAGCTGAGTTAGAAGAAGTAAAAGTAGAAGATAAAGAAATGCAAAAAGAAATTGATACTATTATATCAAAATTTCAAGCTGAAGATGTAGTATCTAGATTAAAAGAACTATATGTTCCTGGAAATAAATATTATGAAGAATTAAGACAAAGAATGTCTTATAGAAAAATTATTGATTCTTTCTTTACAGCATAATTAAAAAAACACCTAATTAGGTGTTTTTTTTAATTATGTGGATTAATTATTTCTGGAAGCAAGTCATCTTTTTCTGTAATAATTTTCTTATTATCAGATTCTGATTCTAGTTTTTTTCTTTCTTCTATTTCTCTTTTTCTCTCTTCTACTATATCAAAAAATATATCTAAATTATCCTCTATTTCTTCATAGTATCTATCGTGAAGAGTTTTCGAAGGCCTTACTAAAAGGTAAATAAAAATACCTAATGGAGTAAGAAATAAAACTGTAAAAATAGAAAATATCTGTAAAAATATATTACTAGTTCTGACAGTTATATCACGAACAACCCATATAATAAGAGCTATCCATATAACAAAAAAGTATAATATAAAAAACTTAAGAGCTGACTCAAAAGTTATCATATTCCATATATCTAACAAAATTGCATTTATATCCATTTTTAATATTTTAAGTTAAGTTATCTTTTTTCCATTTTTCTATTTCACCATGATTTCATGATAATAAAATAGATGGGACTTTTTTTCATTTGAATACCTCAGGTCTTGTATAAACTGGGTACTCTTTTTTTCTATCTAAAGCTTTTGAAAAACTATCTTCTTCTAAAGATTTTTGATTTCAAAGAACCAAAGGAATATGTCTTACAAGTGAGTCTATAAAAACAGTAGCTGATAACTCTCAACTTGATAATACATACTCTCATATACTTATAGAATAATCAACATATAAATCTATGATTCTTTGATCTATTCACTCATAATGTCAGCAAATTATTATAAACTCAGATCAAAGATTATCATAATAATTCTCTACTTTTTCTTGATTCAATAAATCTCACTTTGGTGTCATATAGACTACAGGAATATTTTTTCAAGTGTTTGAAAAAATATAATCTATACAATCACTTAAAGGTTCTGGACTTATAACCTGACCATGCATACCATATGCTTTTTCATCTACTCTTTTACTAGAATTTTTTGAAAAATCATTTAACTTGTAAAGTTCTATAAAAAAAAGATTATTATCAATTGCTTTTTTCATAATAGAGCTTGAAAAATAAGATTCAAAACTTTCAGGAAATATAGTTATTATATGTATTTTCATTATAGAGAATTTATTTTTTCAAAAATAATAGATTTTAATTTTTCAAGTGTTTGTTCTGGAGTACCACTAGAATCTATTACATAATCTGCCAAGTGAGAAAGGTCTTTTTCTTTTATAGCTGAATCTATCCTATTTTGATAGTCTAGTCACGTAACATCATCTCATCTATGAAGCATTCTTTCTTTGATTTTATCAACAGGTATATCTAAAAATATGTAAGTAAAATCTTCTCTCAGATTTTTTCTTTCTTCTAATACTTTTGGAAGTATAAGTATGTCCATCTCCTTTAAAATGTATTTTCATTTTTCTATACCATTTTCTATCACATCTTTCATAAGAGTACCATAGTATGCTTGATTGTGTATGAAGTTATATTCTAAAAAATCTCATTTTTCTATAGATTCTTTAAACTCTGATATAGATAACTTATTATAATCAACTCATAAAACTTCTCAAACTCTAGGTTCTCTTGTTTTACAAGAAAGAGCAAGCTCTAAATTATCTATTTGTTCATTTAAAAGCATTTTTATAGCTGTTCATTTTCATGCTCAAGCTACTCATGATATAAAAAATATATGTCCTTTCTTCATTTGTATATACTATACTTAGATTTTAATAGACTTTATTTTATAAAAAAAAGAAAAATTGCAAAATAAAAACAAGCTAAAGCTTGTTTTTATTTTGCAATTTTCTGAGACTTTTGATAATCAGATATAAAAGTAGAAACTAAAGGAGCAGGGTCTCTAAAGACACTAGAACCAAAACTTACTATAGTACCTACAGAAAGCTTATCTCATTCGTACTTTATATATTCTCTATTATCTACTAATCCAGATATATCACCATATAATGATCAATTTACAACTAACTGATTAAGAGTTTTTCAGTTTCAGTTTATTTCTCAATAATCATATCAAGAAGCTAAAGCTATAAAAGTACCTTTTATACTAGTTACATCTTCATCTATTATGATGTTTCATCATTTTGCTACAAAGGCTATATTATCAGCATAATTAATATCAGATTTTATATAGATATCTCATCCTTCAACTATATATGTCCTTGGTCAACTAAGACCAGAAAATAAGTCTGTATCTATAACTAAATCCTTTGATTTTAAAACATATGCATTTTTTATACCATTATAAGATACAAATTTATTTAAATCATATTCAGAAACTGTAGCTCTTGAAGCTGAACTAGTATTAGAGCTTACATATTTTTCTCACTCTTCTTCTATTTCATCAACTCTAGAATCAGTTATGTCAGAGTTATAACTTGATGCAGTACTAGATCAAACTCATACTCAAACAAAGTTTTTTACATCACCTTTTCAAGTTAAATTACTTACATTCGTTACAGTATTTTTTACATAACTTGTTCAACCTCAAGTAGTAGCTATACTTGGTTTAGATACTGTTACATCAAAACTTTCTGCAAAATAAGCATTATCATAGAGAGTTTCCTCATGCTTTATAGTAACTGTTAATTTATTAATTTGACTTGATCAATCTGATAAAGAACTAGTGTTTCAAGTATAATTTGGATTATTCGTAAATTCAAACCTATCATGTGGAAATAATATACCATCTATATCTTCACACTGAGTACCTCAATTTAAAGAACTTCATGATGTAGGAGTTATACACAACTCATCAAAATATAAATCATAATAAGAATCATTTTTGATATATGGTCTTTCTATAGTATAAGTATCATATAGATTCATACCATTACCCAAAATATAGCTTAATCAACTTGGTCAAAATGTAATATCTCATGCCCAAGGTTGAGTAAAGTCTGAAACTTTACAAGTAGTTTGATTACATCATAATGGCCAAACTCAATCACCATAATCACACTCCTCATTTACTCAATTACTATTTGGTCTTTGAACTAAACCATCTCAACAAGTTTTTTTAGAGCTTCAACCTCATCAACCACCACCTCAATCATTTTCTAATTGACAAGCAGTACTAGTTCTCCAAGCATATGTTCAACTTGTAGTTACTTGTGCATCATATACTGAACAATATGCTGTAGTATCTGTACAACTAAAGATAGCTGACTTAAGATTTCAATCAGTAGTTATATCACTTCAACTTTTAAAATACTCATTTCAGTTACAAGTTAATCTAAAAGTTTCTACATCTAGATTTCATTCACATGTTACTTCATTTCATGTATTATTTAAATCTTGTCTTATATCTCTACATTGATATGGGTCTCATCAACTACTTCATCAACTTGTATAAATAGCATTACAAGTTCATCAAGTTGTTTCTTCATTTGTAGTATTATTTGTACATCACCAAGTATAATTTGTAGTACTTCATGAAGTCAACTGAGTAAAAGTACCATCTGTATAAGTAAATCAAGCTGTACATAGGTTTGGGCTAGAAGAACTTAAAGATGATGTCCTTGTTCAACTATCAGTTCATCATATACAAGAAGTAGAGGTATCTATATAACTTGCTCTACAAGTTCCTCCACTAAAATTATTAACTCAATCTGTACAACTCCAAGAATATAATGAAGTATTTGGAATAGTTGTAGAATCAGTAGAAAAACTTCAAGACACTAAACTAAAACCTGCAGTACATAGATTTGGACTAGTACTTGTTAATGGACTAGTTTGTACTCAAGTAGTTCATCACTCACAAGAATCTGAAGAATCAATAACTTGAACTGTTTGTTGACAGGCTGCTGGTGGAGTTACAGTCGTTGAACCTACATAACAAGCTGAAGTATAGTTTCAAGGTGCACTATATGTACATGTACCGCTACCATCTGTTAAACTTGCTTTTGTGCCATTTCAACAGTCTATAGAGTAGGCTGTTACATTTGTTCAAGTACATGAAACGTTTGTAGTCAATGTATCAACTCAAATAGGATTTGAAACAGTAAGAGAATTACAAACAGGTGCAGATCAAGTACTACCACCTTCTAGCTCACATTGATTGTTACAAGTTTGAGATCACCATCAAGTTTTATTTGGATCATTTGGATCACATTGTTCATATATACGATCTCATCATATATCAGTATATCTATCTAAAATTCAATCTCAACACCATGTAATTTCATAAGGTTGATACTCCGTATGAGAAACTGGTCATACCCATCAATCTGAAGTATTTCTATAATAATTTGCTGTATATATTATTTCTAAATTATTATTTTTTCTTTCA